>PAHT02000076.1 GCA_002705045.2 Paracoccaceae bacterium
ACCTCTTTACTTACAAATTGTGAAGTTTCCTGACCACCAACTAACGCAATAAACAAAAAATCTACTTCCTCTGCCAAAGAGACTGGATCATTATGAAATTTCCAATCTTTTGCTGAACTTTTTTCGGATCGAGAGTAATAATGAATATTCATTTTAAAGCCAGAGAGCCTATGGGCAATAGCGCAACCAATACGACCCAAACCCACTATCCCAGCTTTTTTACCACTCACAGTTCGATTCAAAGCCATTTCACCAGATTTGCCCCACTCACCTGATTTTATCCAATTAACTCCATTTAAAAAATTACGAGATAGAGCTATCAGCATCCCAATGGCTACATCAGCTACGTCATCGTTTAGGACATCAGGCGTATTTGTAATCTTTATTCCACGCCGAATTGCTTCTTGAATATCAATTCCATCATAGCCCACACCAAAATTTGAAATAATTCTCAATTCAGGCAGCAAATCAAAACTAGCTGCATCAAATTCAAGTGGCCGATGACCTTTAAAAGCTACACCTTTTATATTTTTTCTGGAGGCCGCAGACAAACTTCTCAAATCATCGGTCTTATTTACAAAAATGGTTTGGAATTCCTCAGATAGCTTTTCTAATTGTGTCACAGTATAATCACCAATCACTATGATTTCATTCTTTTTGCTCATTACTTGCCTTTACAACGCTTTTATTACACCGTTTACTTCTTCTTTCGGGCAGATTGCTCCCGCATAACTAATTACAACCTTTGCTAACTCATGTCCATGGCGAGCACTTACTAAAGCCGACTTTCCACTAAAATACGCTGCTAAAAAACCCGCATTAAAACTGTCACCTGCAGCGGTGCTATCAACAACCCGCGACTTAGATACAAAATTACAATTTTCATCTATTTTACCAATTAACCTAGGCCCATTTGCTCCCCGCTTCAGTATTGTTTGATTAATTTGATTTTTATTAAACCAACCAACGACTTCTGCCTCTGTCACAAGATTAAGTAATCTTTTTTGATCATCAAGAGATGGCAATGCTATGTCGCAACAATTAAAGGCACGTTTAACGTTTAATTGTGCTAATTTTCTATTTTGCCACAAATTTGGTCTATAATTTGAATCAAAAGCAACTTGAAAGGAACGTACATTATTTTCAAGAAAATTGAATAATTTATTCCTTATTTTTTCTGGCAAAATTGCTAATGAAATACCCGAAAAATAAATCAAGTCGTATTCGTTTAAATTTGAAAAATCTTGTTCGCAGTTAAACAGCAAACGAGCAGCGGACCGATCCCTCCAATAATTAAACTCTCTTTCACCCGAAGAATCAATGTTTATTGCATAAAGGCCAACATTCCTAGAATCTGTTCGCCGAATTAGGTGGGTTCCAACGAGTTCAGATTCTATATATTTTGTAAGATGATTCGAAAATAAATCTTGACCAAGAACGGTTAAATAGTCAACTTGAGCGCCCTCATTCAATACACGCTTCAAGTATATTGCAGTATTCAAGGTATCTCCGGCAAATCCAATTCCAGTTATTTTTTTGCTAAGGTCAAGCGACGACAACTCAACCATCGCCTCACCAAAACACAAAATACGAAGTTTACTTTTTACCAAATCTTTAGTGTCCTAATATCGTTAAGAAAATTCCTCCCCACAGTCATTAGAAATTATCAACATTTTGATTTGCGTCATACTCCTTATCTAGACCAGATACCTCTAAACCGTAAATAGAGTCCTCAAACGCCTGAAGTCGTTTATAGATCGAAATCAAATCGATAATAGTTGTCCACGAATTAACCAAAAATTGAAAAGACGAAGCAACTTGACCNAAAGCTCTTAAAATTTGGTTCATAATACCTAATGTGATNCGTCCACTCACAATTGTTGGGATCAAGAAAATATAGGCTATCACGTTATCAGCCTGGAGATATATATATCGGACTAAATTAAAATAGGCATAATGAAAATAAATTCTAAAATAATTTCGACGTACATTGATAAAAAGCTGTCCAAGCGATACTGGATCAGCTCTTTCTACGCTATCTTCACCATACACCAATTCTTTACGAAACGCAGCCTCAACCCTTTGATTCTTGAATTCTAGGCCAGGTAATTTTATTCCCGCAAAAATTAATAAAAGAGTACCAAAAATTGACCACAGTATTGCAAGCGTTACCAACGGATATGGAATGCTACCAACGAGTGGCATTTGTTCAACATGGACGGAAAGGGCTGACAGAACAGGAAGAAAGGAGATCAACGTCATGACAGAGTCTATCATAGAAACTCCTAAACCTTGCATAATCCCTGAAAATCGCATTGTATCTTCCTGGATTCTTTGCGATGCCCCCTCAATTTGCCTAACTTTAGACCATCTATCAACATAAAAATCGTTCATAGCATTTCTCCATCGGAAGACGTAATGAGAGGTGAAAAACAACTTAAGTGGAACAAATACTATATATGGGAACACGATAATACAAAACACCAACAAATGGCCATAAAGATCACTAGCAGTTACATCACCTTCTCCACCTAAGGCTGTTTGTATATCGTTATAGAATGGCCCATACCATGCATTAATTACAACGGANACTTGCACAGTCATGTACGCCATCAGTATTAATAAAGAAGAGCCCAAGATTGACCATAACTGCCATTTATGAGGCTCATAATAATTCCAAAANCCATAGAACATTAAAGTCGCCACAATATAATAAACATCGAACCAAATAAATTCTGGAGTAATNAAATAACCCAACCCAATGACTGCCGGAGCATCAGCAGGCGTAAATTGAAATCCTAAAAGCTCCCCAAGGTTGGTACCAAAGGAATACCAGAAGGCTACGACTCCAACCACCCACATTAAAAGGCTGGAGAAAAATAGCTTGGGAGATGGGAAAAAAGACTCNAACATTTTAGACCTTTCAAACTTAGTTTTTACAANCCGTTATTATAACTTCTGTAATACTCAACCCAATTTTGACCGCCACACTTTGTTTAATTCGCCACGCTAATATGATTTTAAAGATACTTCAAGATGCAGGCTACCAAAATAACCGTCATAAAAGTTTTCTTTCTTCTTTTTATATGGAAGCAAACAGTATATGCGTTAATTATGGTAAAAGAAGGCTGACACTGTGGCAATTATTAAATCGATTAAGGAAACAATATTTATTCCAATACACCCGGCTGGCTATCCGTTCATTGGGATCTGTTTGTTCGTAACAGTCTTACTCCATTTCCTACTCAGTCCGTATTTAATGTTCATTGGATCTCTAATTTCACTTTGGTGCATATATTTTTTTCGGAATCCTGTAAGGTACACACCCCAACATAAAAGTCTGATCATTTCACCTGCAGACGGTAGAGTGCTATCGATAACAGAAAGTAGGCCACCAAAAACACTTGGTTTAAAGGGAGCTAGTTTTACTAAAATTTCGATATTTATGAATATTTTTGATGTGCACGTCAATAGGTCACCNATGGAAGGAGTAGTAATTAAAAAATTGTATTTTCCCGGATTATTTTTTGANGCTAGCCTGGATAANGCGAGTGAAAAAAATGAGCGNTTGAGTATTACAATGGAAACAACCTACGGGAAAAATATTGCATTTGTTCAAATTGCGGGATTAGTAGCCAGGCGCATTTTATGTTCTGTGAGCGAAAGTTCTAAACTAAAATGTGGCCAACAGTTCGGAATTATTCGATTTGGAAGCCGAGTAGATCTTTGGTTGCCTAACCCAATTTTTGTTAAAGTTCTTGTTGGTCAGAAAACGTATGCTGGAGAAACCATTTTAGCTGATTTTGAACCTAGCTCAACATTAGGGGAAGCACGCATTGAATGACTAAGTTAGATACAAGGCCAACAAAAATTAACAAGCCAGTTAGACAGACNATTTCTATCGGCTGGCTAATTCCAAACCTAATGACCGTTTTAGCTCTTTCATTTGGTCTAACCGGATTGAAGTTTGCTTTAGCTGGAAAATGGGAAGAAACTTTATTCATGCTAATTCTNGCTGTTCTGTTTGACACTCTTGATGGNAGGATAGCNCGGCTTTTAAGAAGCACNAGCGAGTTTGGTGGTCAACTTGATAGTCTATCGGACGCGATCGTTTTTGGTGTTATTCCATCNATNACTNTATATTTATGGGCTTTACAACCTGTTAATAAAACTGCNTGGACTGCTACTCTTTTCTTTTGCATCTGTAGCGTTTTACGGCTTGCAAGGTTTAACTCAGAAATTCGGGAAGAAACTGATAAATCAAACCTTTTTTTTGCAGGAATACCCATGCCTGCAGCCGCCCTTCTGGTTTTACTGCCATTAGTATGTTTTTTAGAATTCGAAAATGAATACTTTCGAGATTGGCGACTAATTGCGAGTTGGACAGTCTTAGTAGGAATTGGAGCAATTTCAACTGTGCCGACTTATGCGGGAAAACAACTGTCGTTGCCAAAATATTTTGCTTTGCCTTTTTTAAGTAGCTTTGCAATAATTGCAGCTGCAATGTTCGTTAAACCCTGGTTGGTTTGGATTTTTATAGCTNTAGTTTACGTATTACACATACCTTTTTCTGTAATTGTCCATAGAAACCTTAAATTCCAAAAAGAACAAAAAAACTGAACCAACCAAACCTAGGTTTAATATACTGTTTTGAAAAAAATAGTATCCTTTCCNAAAATAATAGTAGATCATGTTTTTAGGTCTTCGATTTAAAAGTAAAGATACTATGAATAACGATACTGCCAAACCAAACCATCTTTCTCCATTTGCCCGTAACCGGATAAAACTCATACTAAATATATTTGTGTTTGGTTTAATAACTGGTGTTTTAATGGCAATATTTGCGAACATTTTTGTCAATACCGTGAGTTTTATATCCTCTTACAGAACCACTCTTGATATTTTCACATTAGAAGTATTCGGAACAGCTATAAATTATCTCCCAATAATTACTTTAGTTTTAGCTGCGAGCGTCATAATCATTATTCGAAATCATTTTGAAATAACTCGATGGAATGGACCGGCGGACTCTATATATGCCGCTCATCGGACAGATAACGAATTAGATACTAGAGTAGGATATTTCTCTTCTTTAGTTGCATTAATAAGTGCAAGTGGAGGTTCATCAGTTGGACTTTATGGACCTCTTGTCCATTTAGGCGCAACGATCGGAACTTCGTTAAAGGCTATTACTAAAGATTTATTGTCAACGGATGTTTTCATAGGTTGTGGAGTAGCTGGAGCTATCTCAGCTGGATTTGGAGCTCCGCTTGCAGGCATTATTTTTGCCCATGAAGCCGTCTTACGCCACTTTTCAATGCGCGCACTTGCCCCAATTGCCATAGCAAGTTTCACTGCAAGTGCAATAACCGAAAAGATTTTTAATAAGTCATCGATTTTTCAAACTAATAACGAAATTCCTGAATTAGCAAATATTTTACCAGTCACTCTTGCTTGCAGTCCTATTTTCGCAATTTCAGCCATTGCATTCATGATGTGTATTCGTACCCTAACCCAAATAGCTGCAAAAAGTAATTTTTCACCAATAGTCCTGATTTACTCCGGTGCAATAATTTGCGGGGTGACCGGGATTTTTGTTCCACAAGTGTTGGGCCTTGGCACCGAAAGTATTAATCAAATGTTAAGTGGGAATTTTTTACTTAGTTTTCTGATAATTATCCTCATTTTAAAAATCTTAATGACATCAATCTGTTTAAGCTCTGGCTTATTTGGAGGAATATTTGCTCCAGCACTATTTATTGGAACAGCTACCGGCTCAATAGTTGGAAAAATTGTCTCTATTCTTGGTTTTATTGGGGCCGGATCAGTACTACCCTTTTGTGGTATGGCGGCGGTTGGAGGGGCGATAATAGGCGCACCAGTCACCGCAGTGATAATAATAGTAGAGATTACTGGGTCCTATTCCTTAGGGCTTTCAACAATGGCGTCAGTAGCCGGTTGCTGCCTTATAACTCATCTATTTTTCGGTCACTCTTTTTTCGACCGACAACTTATCGATCGCGGAATAAATGTGAACTTAGGACGTGGGCATTTAAAGCTGATGGAAGAGCCCGTTTTGAATTATACTACGGATGATTTCTGCAGAATAGACAAATCAGAAACTGTTAATTCTGCCCTTCATAAAATGATAATTTCAAAATATACTGAAGCCTATATTATGAATAAGGACAGTCAGTTTTTAGGAAAATTAATTATTAACGATTTAATCGATGCCAAAAAAACTTTAAACGTCCTAAGTTTTATAACACAAGAACCTTTAACACTTAATCCGAATTTATCTGTTCTTCAAAGTATTGAGGCCTGTAGGTCATTTGTTGGCGAAAGCATCCCAATAGTGGACCCCGATTTGAAAAAATTTCACGGTGTTATTAGTGAAGCCGATTTATTTTCTGCCTATTTAGATCTGGATAAGCAGATAAAAGATCTTGAAAATGGATAAAATCAGGGGCTACCCCTGATTTTATCTATCCCGTTTTCCGTTATATTACTATTTGATCATTAGAACGTTCAGTGTGATCCAGGAGCATGAACATGATATGGCTTTTTCTTACAGATATAAATTTTGCCTACCATTCCTGACGCTGAACTGTTCTCAGCCCAGCCAACCAACGCAATCGCATTTCCCCCCATTAAAAGGGCTCTATTTTTCAAACCCATAATAACTTCAGAATAATTTATATTTGATGAATACGCCAATTTTAATACTTGCGTGCATGTAGACTCTAGTCTGAGCGATCTATCCGCATGCAAGCTTACATTTGCTATTCCTTCAATTGGAACGATACCTTCAGGAGCTGCGCCTACTGAATCCGATATTATTGTGCTTTGAACACTGGCAGCATTTGGAACCAACCCAGTGTTGTTTAGACTATTTGTTTGACATCCTGCCAACACAAGCAAGAAAACAATCGAAAGATATTTCATAGAATTTCTCCTGAACCTTTTTATTTTGTCTCAGCTACGTAAACGACATTAATCCAAAAAAGTTTAGTAATTATCCAGAAAAGATAGTAACAGGTATTTAAAAATAATTGTCAGAGAAAAGGTTGCCTTACTACTGGCATCAGAATTGCTTAGGGAAGAGGCGCATTAAACTGCGTTATCATGAGTAATATCATGTGTAGCAACTTTAACTTACCCTGGGTGATCATCCCAGGGTCTTTTAAGTTATAACGAACCGAATAAATAAAACCTTACTTATCTCAGGTTTTGACCCCAAGCTTTCAAGCTTTTGATTAATAACATCCCTTAGATCGTTTAAGAGTTTTTTTTGAAAGTCAGCCGACTGTAATTCCTCTAAGGAATGAGCTCCCATGAAGTATAGTATGTCCGACCGAATAGCGGGTACAAACGCGTTAAAACTCTCAAAAAACCATTCCGCAGTAACCCCAGACTGAAAACTTGAAACTGCAAGTTCAAATGTCAGATTTTTTTTTGTATCCGGAATATTGACGGCGAAAGCCATCGGAAATTGAAAATAATTGTGCGTATCCAAAAACCCTGCTTCGTCTGCATTCTCCGGAACCGCAGCCCCAGCCTCAGTCTGACCGCCCTCGTCATCATCAGAATTTTCTTGCTGAGAGTAGGACTGTAAAACTTCTTCAAGCTTAGCTTCATGGGCAAGGTCTGATGTCAGTAAAATTTTAGTCAAAACAATATAAATGACGAAAATCAAAAGAAATGGACCAATGAAAAAATAAACCAACGGTCCTGGCATTTTTATCTTAAAACGTGGCTTTACTACCTCATCCTCTGATACTTCTGTATCCTCTTTGCTTTCTGACTGCTCTAATGCTTCCGACATATCCACCTAAACAATTATTCACATGTCTACTTAATAGTGTTAAACGACGTGTAAAGATTTTTTTTAAATATAAATATAGAAATGCAATTTGTATATTCTGAATTAATTTAAATTAAACTTTTTATTAAAATATTATTCACACGGTCGTTCACTTAAAGACGAGCTTGTAAATATAAGAAAAGGGACGCGAATGAGTATACACCACACCGATCAACTAGACTGGGCCCCTAAGAAGAGTAAGGATATTCAATCATTACAGAAGTTTCAAAAAAATATAGCATCATCCCTTCTACAATACACGGAGGACGAAGATGAAAATAAGACAAATTCGAAATTAGTTTCGGCTTTGCTATTTATGCTTCACATAAGCAGTGAAATTGTAAAGTCGTTTACCTATGGTGACGAAACCGATACTAAAGAGCTGCTAGATGAAGCAATCACCGAGGCAAATTTTGCCTATAAAAACAGAGATGGTTTAGATTTAACAGACACTTTAAACAAAGCGAAAATGAATTAAATTTATTCATTTTTGTTAAATCACCTTACAAAGCTAAACAAGCTATAACTTAAACTTTATTCTTCCGTTGATAATCCATTCATCGTGAAGGCAAGCCACGGATATAGACTTGTTTAGCTCTTTTCTAGCTTGAATAGTAACAGTATTGATTATCGTATTGCGATCATTTCTGGCGTCTGTCTCCTTCTTAATCAATGCCTTCGCCCATACTTCTAAATCATAGTCCTCCAATAAATCGTTCAAATTTGGGGGCAAGCCGGACTGATCATCAGATTTACTCATATCTGAGTCTATCTTGCTGCTAACAGTTTTTATATCTTCAAAAATTTCTGAACTACATTCACGAGATAAAAACGTACATATAGCTTTGTACTTTTCAGCAGTTTCAAAGAGATTTTTAAATTTACCATGGGAAACATTTTGTGTCTCATCGATTGTTCCTTTTGCGTCGTTCACATACATCAACTCCAAATCATCCAACTGCTCTAATAGCCAAGCCTCATGAGGCTTTATTGTTCCATACAAAAGAGTACTTAACTCAAATAATTGAGGTGATGTCGGATCATCAAATTTCAACCGCTCAAACATACGTTCGCTCTCTTGTTCATAGAGCTTCTTTTCGTTCTTTTTTTTTATTTTTTGATCTTCATTGGACCAGACAATCCCAAGACCTATCACCATTGTGAGCAAACCGACATAAGGAGTGAACCAGAGCAACAAAAAGCCAACGACAGCCATACTTGATCCTAAAAGAAGCATCGATCCTCCACCAGTTAAGTCAATACCCAAAAATTAAATAGTGACTTCAATACCTTTTAACTATTTTAACCTACTTCAATTACCTAGACTTTAGCAAACCTAGTTGACTTTTTTGAAAAGTAGTTTCCAAGCTTATAAACTTTAAAACTACTTTTTTGAAATCAACTCGGTTTCAGAAGCAGAATATTTGCTCACAATATTTGACAATATCATAATACAAAATGACGTAGCTGCAAATAGCGAATTGAAAATTACAAGAGCAGACTACCTACGCCAAAGTCAATCTAACAGTGTCTATAGGATTTTTTTTTTGATTTTGTAAAGAAAAAGTATTATATCTAACGCTAGCGTGCAAAAGTATATCGGAAAAGAGAGATATTATGGCAGAGGAACCAGACTCCTACTCACTAGAAGCCGAAGCAAACATGGAAGTGTGCCTGGAAAATCTAATAGAAAATCTAAAAAGTGTTGGCTCAGCAGATGCATATAAAAACGCACTTTTTGGAATAAAATTGATGGTGGATAAAAAACAGAGACGCTTGTCAGACTTGTCAAGCATTGGCCCAGGACCAATTCCACGATCATTAGAATTAATGGTGTTTAGTCGGGAATTAATACCTCAAATCGTCAAAGAAATTAAACTCGCTGGCTTCAGAAATGTTCAAGCAAATGAGGTTTTACAAAAAGTTGTGGTTGTGGTTCCAAAGCCAAACCTCGAAGAATTGCAGCAAGTTGCAGATGAAGTAACTCGACTTACTAGAAGTACTATTGGTCAGGTTGCAAAAATTAAAAGTAATTCTGCAATGCGACTGAAAGCTGGGCTGGAAAATGAGTACATTGAACCATTAACAGCAAGTAAAGCAACAAAAAAACTTGATGCACTATTTGATAAATTTGCCGAGTTAACTAAGTTGCACACGATAAAAAAGAAAAAGGATCTGCTGGGAAGTCAATTTGAACCAGAAAACAAGGAAGAAATTGAACTCCTAGAAAAACTGAAAAAGAAAAAGCTAAAAAGCTAAGGCCCCTTTGTCAGGTAGATTTGATCAAGGCATATACATCGTCAGCAACTGCGTTTCCCGCTCTTGCCAACAAGCTTTGAATTTCATCTGCGATAATCATCTTGGCCGTTTTCTGAGACAAGTTTATAGCAGACGGAACATCCAATGCGTCTGCCTTGGTAGTATTTAAGCTATCTAAATAGTTTGATGTATCAAACTCACTAAATTCAAAAACCGCTCGTGACCTTGGAATATAATTTTCCTTGTAATCAGACACACTTTTAATTGCGAGAGCAATTCTTTCAGAAGCATTTTGTATTCTAAGAGTTTCACTTGTGCTAATCGGACTACTTCCTGAGAAGACCCCAAGTGTTTGTACTGTGGCATTTGATGTTTCCCAAAAACTAGTTCCGTTACTTTGTTCATTTTGCTGCAACAAAGAAAAGTTATCTTTAGAAAGTACGGTCACTTCGCCGGTTGAGAAAACTTCTTGCCCTGCCCCGCCTGTTAACGAAAATCCAGCTAAAGTTGCCGGAACATCAATGGCTTCAGTTGTACTTGATCCATTGCCAGTTATCGAAGTTACAGAAACCTGTGGGGTATAACTGGCATTAGATGCAGAAAAATTTAAATTTTCATACGTAACTCTTTCCTTTATTATGTCAAGAACATCATCAGATATTGCGGAGACCGCAACGTCATCCACCCTAACTCTTGCACTTGAAATACCGTCACCATCATCGTCATAAGACCCCGCTAAGAATGCAATTTTATAATCCCCAGAAGTAGAGACAGTGTGTGTCACGGTCTCCCACCCACTACTACTATTTTCAGTAGTATTTTTAAGCTCTTCAAAGGCATTATTTGCCGTATTCACGAGATAAGCTTGGAAATCACCCTTTCCACCCGTAGTATCATCGATGCGCCAGCGAAAGGAGATCTGTTCATTACTATATAATCTAACATCACTCGCACTTTGTATCCCCATTCCCTTTATTAAATTATAGCCTACTGATGCTCCAACATTAGTTGCCAGCATTTGCGCTAAGTTATTGTTTCCATCGTCGATAGTCGTTGCAAGGCTTCCAGTGGTCATAGTGGTTTTATCTGTATCAACGTCGTTACTCAGATTAGATACAGTTGCACCAAAAGAACCAGATGTCGTAACATTAATATTTGAGTCCAAAGGAGTTGTTGGTGAGTTGATAATTACTTGTGCCCCACTTCCTGTTGCGGTAAACCCCGTAGTACCAGTTCGATTATTTATGGACGTTCTGATCGCTTCTGCAGTTGCATTGTTATTAGAGTAAGTTATTGTTCCTGATATCAAATTAGTTTCATCAATTGTAATAGCAGAAAGAGTACTTGCCGTTAGATTTGGTGCTGACATATTTATTGTTCCAGAAGTAGTTAGACTTATAGAACTGTCACTAGGAATAGTGGAAGAGGAAATATTAATTTGTGCGCCAGAGCCACTAGCTGAATAACCAGTTGAACCAGTTTGATCGTTTATAGCAGTCCGAATAGCGGCAGCGGTTGTATTATTATCGACATAAGCAATTGTTCCAGAGATAAGATTTGTGCCATCAACGGTGATCGCACTCAGTGTTCCGTCACTGCTATCGCCTGAATTCACGGACAGAGTACTGGTTGCAGTACCTGAGTCAATAGTTAAAGTACCATACCGCCCGACTATATTTTCACTTGGAAAAGAGGTGTCACGTTGAGTGGTTAAACCATCGATAGCTGTTGTTCCTGAAATAATTTGAGAAGACACCTTTGTCCAATTTGAGTCAGTATCAAATGTTCCATTTGTAAAAACTCTCGAATTCGCATTAAAATTTATTTGAAGAGAGTTGCCTCCGACCCCATCATTCGTCGCATCAACCGCTCCAATCTGAGCTTGACCTCCTCCAGTTCCAATAAAAATATTTTTATTGGCATCTATTGAGACAGAACCAATGGAGGTGTCGCCAACGTTGAAAGTCGCTAAATTAATGTTCTCTGAGGTCAGATTTCCGACCATTCCAAAATTTAAACTTCCTCCCGCAAAACCAGCGTCTACATCATTATAATCAACGCTCTGCCCCTCCAATAAAAAATCTGTTATCCCATCTCTTCTATCAACTGATACTGATAAACTTGTATCAGAAACAGAATGGACAAATGACGATATACCAATATTTCCTCCATTTGGATCAGTTAAAATAATGTCATTATTCGTCGCACCCATTTTTGCAAAAATTCCAGTAACATCCGAATAGCCGTTCACGGCAATTGCCAACTCTGAGAGATCATTCTTGTCAGCAATAGAAACACCGCTGATATTAACTGAACCCATACCTTGTTTCTCAGATGCTAACGAAAGAGCAACTGTACCCGCATTTGTTAAGTCGTTTAGCCGTAGCGTACTTCTAGCAGATGCAGAAACTCCAATCGCTGTGTTTGCAGAAGCCTCAAGAACATTGATTCGAGCTGCAAGACTAGACGCTGACTCACCAGCTAATTGGTCAAAAGTGTTGGTTCCATCGGGGCCATTAATCGTAATTGTCTTGCTAGCAGTAATATTAGTACCTGTTTTCTCCAAACCTCCTGCTAATGCTAGAGCTGAAAAAGTACGAAATGACGCCATTGTATCATAAACATTTTCAATTGAAATTGATGCGGGATCAGATTGTCCAGACCACATTGGAAAAACTCTATTTGTGAAGGTACCATCAATTAAATTTTGTTCATTAAGTTGTCTTTTTGATATGATAGCGGTTACCTCATCACCAAATGAGCTTATTGCACTTGCTAGCGACACAGAATCAGATACTAGTGCTTGGTTATTATCTTCAGCGGCTTGGGCTTCTGATATCTTTTTACCCATTCGCTCCAATACATTCAACACATCCTCATAAGCTGATGACGCAATGTTTAAAGCGTTTAACCCACTTCGCATATTACTTATACCGCTTCGGATCTCATTTATCTCTGCAGTTAATCGATTGACGTACGCCGCCTGAACCGCATCCTCAGCAGAGAGTAATGTAGCTGCTCCCGTAAGCCTTGGACTTGCTTGCTGCCTATCCTTATCTCGGTCTGATACATCTTTTTGTACTTTAGCAATGTAACCAGATAAAGGATCAATAATTTTAGTGAGCGAAATCATTTTTTTCTCCAATGTGTAGCGACAAAATTTTAAAATTTTTTTACTTTTACAAACGACCGAAAAAAAAATATTTTAGTAAAAATTAGATTTTTTTTTTTTTTTTTTTTTTTTAGTTAAATTTAGTATCGAAAACAGTATCGATACCTAAAACTTTTTTTTGCAAGTCGTTAAAGAAAGTATGCTTATAGATACAACATTAAGAAGACGTTTAAATTTGCAAACAAATCAACCTCTACCAAGCTCTGATGAGGAAGTCTTGGAAGATACACTGATAGCCAATCCGCTGTCGTCAGGCGGTAAATTTGACAATAGATTTAGCGTTAGCGCGCAAGAATGGCTCAGCACATGGCGAATTACAGAGTGACATTAAAATTTATTTAATCAAATAATTAGTGTTCATCTTTTCCTGGAAGATAAGCTTTTCCTTGAATCGACTTGGCTCCAAGTTTGTCGGTAAGTTCTTCATTCTTAACGATAACCGCATTTAAATGCTGATCAACTATCCTCTCTGCATCCTCTAACGTCGAAGCTTCAATTTCGGCTATTCCATCTATTATCCAATGAACTTTTACTTTCATCTAACCCTCCATTGTTTACTTACTTCATCGTTTCAGAAATCTTAGTAAAAACTTCAAGTGCTTTACTCTGCAGATTTATGATATCTTTTCCTTCTAACTCTTTTTGAACTTTGTCACGTCGTGCTATAGCATTTTCTAATTGAAATGCCGACGCGACGACGAACCACAGATATGCCTCTTTGTATTGAGGCTCTTCGGGTACTTGAAGAAAATAATCTCCCATTTGGGAGATTGCAACAGTATTCCCTGACTCGGCTCTGGTTTTAATGTAATTTTTGACTTCGTTTCTGATAATTCGTAGAGTTGGGTCCGGCACTATATCCTTTATCTCATCCACTAGTTTATTTGCAGCCTCAATTTTACCTAAAAGAGCAAGCCAACCCCATTTCAATGCATCTTTATAACTTTGGGGCCGCCCGCGTCCTGATTTTAGTAATAAAGCTATGTTATACTGTGCATCGGCTTCATTATTCTCCGCTAAAACTTCAAAAATTTCAATTGCTTCTTTGTAACGACGATCTTTTACCGCTTTCGTCGCCTCCTCAAACATTATATCACTTTCAGAAAAATCGCCAGCTTGAGAATACTTTGTCATTAGACAAAGCATTATCGTTACAGCAAGAAATAATCTTATCAACTCACCGCCCCGCCATCATCACCAACTGTAAATACAAAACTCTTAACCTAAACTTCGAATTTTCTTTACGTTCATAAACTACTATTCTTGGTCTGTCTGAGTCAGCTTTTTGAAATTCTATTGACATGGTACCTGGAAGAAATACTCCACCTTTTTCGAGTGTCGCTTGTGGATCTTTCGAAAAACTTCGATGAAAAATCGGATCAATCCACACACGCGCAAGCACTTTACCTAATATATCAGGCAAAAGACTACGTACATCGTCCCTGGTTTCAAAATGGATATTGCCAGAAACTAATTCAAAGTTTTTTGTCTTCGAGTCTTTCTCTTTTAAGGCTAAAGGCTGCCGTTTTGGAACTGGTACTAAAGCATTCTTTGAATTACTTGACATTATAAACTCACTAAAATTTATGATTTTACAGCTACTTTTGATCGATAATATCCTCTAATCTATATTTCTAAATTTATTTGTAAAGTGGTTATAGAAACGACAGAACTTCAAAAAATTTTACTAAAAACAGAGTTTGGCACAAATTATGTATTAAAATGATTTAAAATCTGGAGAAAATCATGTTTTCAATCATCAGAAGTGGTCTGGATACGGCAAATAAAGAGATATCAGTGGTATCAAATAATATTGCTAATGCGAACTCTACTGGTTTTAAAAAAAGTAGAACCCAATTTGAAGATATTTTCTCCAAAATTGACGAGCAAAGAAACGCATCAATAACTGGATTGGGCTCTCGTTCCGAAGATCCAAAAAGATTGCACTCACAAGGCTCCTTGAAACAAACTGGCGGAGCGTTGGATCTTGCTGTAAGTGGCATTGGACTTTTTGCCTTGTCGGGGACAGAAGGTACAACACTCGACTCATATACTAGGGATGGGTCATTTCAATTAGATAGAACACAAACCATTGTAACAACTGATGGAATTCCGCTTCTTGGAACAAATAACGAACCAATATCAGTACCTTTTTCGATTCAAAATCAAGATGGATCAATTGAGTACCTTTCAGAGCTTAAAGTAACAGCAAATGGGCAAATAAAAGCTTCCTATGCAGCGACGAAAGACCTTGATATGGGTCAACTTCTACTTGCAAAATTTGACGATGAAAGTGCTTTAAGATCAATTGGAAACAATCGTTATATTGCTACAGACAAATCTGGCAACGCACAAACCGGCGCTGCGATGACTGGGGGGTTTGGTGAAGTCCAAGCAGGAAGTTTAGAAATGTCTAATGTCGATATTACCAACGAACTTGTTTCCTTGATAAGAGCTCAGCAATCCTTCAACGGGGCTGCTCGTATTATGCAGGCAGAAATTGAAATAGCAAATAAATTTACTCGTTAAATTTAGGTTAGGGGCATAATCCAAGATACATCAACTATTTTTAAATTCTTTTCTTCAGACAATATTAAATCTCCCACAGAACTTATTTCAAGTTCCTGATCCAAAATTATCACAGAGGTTATTGGTCTTGGAAATGGTCCCCTGAAAAGGTTAATAGTTTTTTCAAAATTCTCTTTTTTAATGAAAATTTCTCCATTCATAATTGGTCTATCAATAGAAATTTTAAGCCAACCAATAGCGCCTACGATATTTTCTCGCACTGCTTTGACTTGAATATGGCAATTACCTCTAGCAATACTCATCAGCGAAAAAGATAAATTAAGCTCTTCAACGTGCTCTGCTCCATAAATCTGAACTTCAGCTGTTTGCAAAGACATCTGAATAGCTTTCGTATGGTGATGATCTTTTGGCAACAGAATATCCCTAAAACTCTTCTTTCGTAATTAGATCTCTCAGTTTTCCAATAGCCGCTTTCTTTATTTGTGAAACCCTACCAGTTGTAACATTAAGTACCTCAGCAATTTCGTATATGTTAAGTTCTTCAACATAATAAAGCTGAATAACCATTAACTCTTTTTCGGGGAGCTTGCCTAAAACGGTTCTGAGTGTTTTCTTTAATTGGGCAGTTTCAATTTTTTTTTCAGCGCCATCTTCATTTAAGACAAAAAACATCGAATATTCGTCATAGACAGCATCCAAGGACTGATGAACATTCGCTGCGAACGCATGCTGCCATTCACTATATTCAGCGTCACTCAAACCCGCTGCGGTAGCAACTTCATTCGGAAGTGGTTCCCGACCTAGGGATTGTCTAAGGCTCACTTCCGTAGCTTTGACTTTCTGTTGCATCTGGATTGTCGTTCGACACAGGTTAGAATTTTTTCTAAAAAAATCTATAATCGCTCCTCTAATCCTAATTGAAGCGTAACTTGCAAAAGGAATACCTTCTTTTTGTACAAAGTTGTTCGCCGCAATTACAAGCCCAGTATAGCCAATTTGAATCAGATCTTCGATTTCTAATGCGCCTCGCACCCGCCCATGTAAATGCCAAGCGATCTTCTTAACCAAACCAAGGTTGTTCTTTATTAAATCCTCTGTATTTAATTCAGTTGCCTGATAGTTTTGCGACATAGATAACATTCCTTGACTCAAATTGTACTCTTATTAAAAAAAGTAATACCAGATGCTTTATTATTTGGCGAGGAAAGAAGTTCTTTAGACATCGATTTAAATAATAAACTCTCTCTCCCCTTGTTATCACTAATCACTAGTGGTTTTCGTTTCACTATTGACGATCGCAAACTTCGAGAATGAGGTAAGTATCCGATGAAACGCAAATTTACATCGAGAAAATTTAAGGCTGTTTTATTAAATTTATTAAATGTCTCTTTAGCTTGTTTTTCATTATCTGCCATATTAACCACTATTGAAAACTCCTTAACTCCTCCTTCAACGTACGCAGCCTTCACCATGGTATACGCATCCATAAAACTCGTAGGCTCACCTACTAAAACTATCAGTACTTTATCTGAGGCGTTAACAAATGAAAGTGAACTGTCCGAGGCTCCAGCAGGAACATCTACAAAAAAGACGTCACACTTTTCAGCTAAAGGGTCAAAACTCCTAATTAAATTAAATCTTGTCGATCGATCTAAATTTAATAATTCTAATAAACCATTACCTCCTGATATTAATTGGAGGCCCAGTGGTCCCTTGGTAATACTATCAGTTAGGTCACTTTTTCCTGTAATTGCTTCTCGCACGGTTTTGGCAGGATTATAACCCATAAGTAAATGAGCGTTTGCCAAGCCAAAATCAGCATCAAGAAAAGTGACTCGAGAGCCGAGTGATGCCATCGTGAGCGCTAAGTTAACAGCGATACTTGTCTTACCTACACCACCTTTACCACTAGCTATTGAAATAGAAATCGGCATGCTCTTTCTTTCTTTTTATTTAAGTATAACATCATTTTAGCAATTTTCTAATAGATACTGAGTAAGTATTTCTTTGTTACAAATGGATACTCCACCTGAAATTAATTTTGAACCAGTCAGGTAATGTATTTTCATAGAGTTCAAGAAAAATTCTGACATTTCAATTGAAGTAAGATCACATTCATCTAACTTGGTAAGTGTCAATTCCGAATGCAGATCTTTGTAAAGATTTGCTTGTCCACGAATAAACGAGCTGCTGGAGCCACCAGGAATTGCTATTATTGACGATATTTCACTTGCAGATAGAAATTCAATTGCATTTAAAATTGAATTTACTCCATCGTTAGGCTCAAGCGATACATCGATAATTATTTTACCTTTAATTGAACAGAGAGTTTCCATTAAGTTATCTGGATTTAACCACAAAACAGGTTTATTCAGGAGACGGCTATGCGACCGAAGAAAGTCATCTTTAGTGTCTGTTTTATAACCAAGCTTGGCTAAACTTATCTGGCCTGAATAATTTTCTTGTTCGCTAACGCTCATTTTTGCGGTTAACGTACTTTTTCCAACACCAGAAAGCCCACTGATAAATGTGACTCTTTTAAGCTTATTTTCAACATCTGGAACAGTTAACTTTTTTGCCAATGCGTTCATAAATGCGGTTCTGCCTCTTTCAAAATTTAGTCCTGAAAAAGACGGACTCAATGCTTTAATTACGGAAGTTGCAAAGCCTGCCTTTTCAAATTTTATAAACGATGACTCGCCAAGCTCAACACCTAAACCATTAGATCCAGTAATATACATTCCTTTAATTTCGTTTGTTAAGCTCTCAATTTTTTCAGTTAGCAATGACAAATTAGACTCAGTGGCTTTTGATCCAATTTCATGATAATCTGGAACCGAACCAAGTGACCGATGCGTTGGTTTGGGTAAAGGAAACTCCGCAACATTTCCAAGTTCCTTTTTAATCAAGTTTGAGAATTTTTTCTTGGGTTTTTCTGAATATTTCTTCAATTCTATAGGATCATTTGTAGCTTCAATTTCAACACCTCCCTCCTTTGAAGTGGTTGAGAGTATAAAAGCGTCCGCTCCCAACTTTTTTGAAACTTCTTCCATTGCCGTTGATGAGTCTCTTGCCGTAATCTTTATCGTAGTCATATCCTTTTATCCTTCAATTTCTCAAGGTTAAACGTCATTGCTTATGGTTGCCACAATATTTATTTTCCTGTGTTCAGGAAGCTCAGTAAATGCTAATACCAATAAATCATCGATATGCTGGCGCGTAATATGTGATAGCTGTCTTCGAATTTCAGGCGAGACAACTAAAACAGCCTGTTTACCATCGGCACTAAATTTTTGACTGGTTTCAGAAATACTCTGTAACAATTTCTTAGCTAAGGTGCTATCAAGAACTAAGCCTTCCTCGCCACTCTGCCGAGACATTGTAATCAACATGTGCTCTAACTCAGAGTCAAAAGTAATAATTGGCAGAGCCTCATTTAATGGCGCAACTTGTTGGATCAATAAGCCCGCTAAAGCTGGTCTAATAGCCTCTGCTGTCTCAACTATTGAGAGGTTTTTAGCCAGTAAACTAGGTAACACTTCTAATATACGTTTGAGATCACTGATGGGAACCCTCTCATTGAGTAATTCTCTTAAAATACCCGTCAAAGTATGTAAAGGAACCAATTTGGGAACAACCGACTGAACAAGGTTTGGTGAGGTCTGAGCAAGATTATCCAAAAGCTCTTGTACGTCATCCTGACCAATTAACTCTCCCGCATGTTTGTAAACCACTTGACTAAGATGCGTCGCCATTACCGATTCTGGATTTATAATCACATATCCTTTATTTTCTGCATCAGACACGTTAGCTGGTAATATCCAAAAAGCATCAAGTCCAAATGACGGATCTTTTACCTCCACTCCTGCTATTTTGACGTTACTGTCATCACCAGGGATAGCAAGTTTTCGGTCAGGAAATATTTTGTCCTCACCAACAATTGTTTGACCAATACGAATCCGGTATTGATTCGCCTCCAGCGTAAGATCGTCTCGAATTCTGACTGCCGGGACAACGAAACCAAGAGTTTTGGAAATTTGTCTTCTAATACCTGTAACTCTTGTTATCAATGGACCTGACACATCATCGGCAACCATCTCTACTAAACCGTATCCAAGCTGAATTGAAACTGGGGAGTAATCTGTCACGTCTTTAAGTGAAATACTATGCTGATTATCCTCTCCATCTTCCTCATCAGAGTTTTCTCCCATCTCTCCCTGAGTTGACTCCAGTTTCTCCCGTTGTTGGGTAAAGTATCCCACCAT
Organism: Paracoccaceae bacterium; assembly: GCA_002705045.2. Taxonomy (GTDB): domain Bacteria; phylum Pseudomonadota; class Alphaproteobacteria; order Rhodobacterales; family Rhodobacteraceae; genus JAYZEV01. The sequence continues at coordinate 20,090 of PAHT02000076.1, forward strand.
AGCGGCAATAAATGCCGCCCCTAAAAACAATAAATTGGGCATTCCAGGAACAAATCCGATTAAAAGGAGCACAGCTGATACTGGCAACCAAGCTCTTGAGAGGCTAACTTGCTTTCCAATATGATCGGCCATATCACCAGTAGCGGAAACACGAGTAACAATAATAGCAGTTGCGATCGCGAGTAACAGAGATGGAATTTGCGCAACAAGACCGTCACCTATTGATAACAGAGTGTAGGTTTCGGCCGCTACGCCTGCAGATAGATCAAATTGAGTGATACCGATGATTAAACCACCGACAATGTTAATCACTAGTATCAAGATTCCAGCAATAGCATCACCTTTTACAAATTTTGAAGCACCATCCATAGAACCATAAAAGTCAGCCTCTGTGGTAAGTTCCTCGCGTCGAAGTGTGGCTTCCTCTGGCGTCAGAATTCCGGCATTAATATCAGCATCAATAGCCATTTGCTTACCAGGCATTGCGTCAAGTGTGAAACGCGCAGTGACCTCTGATACCCGACCTGCGCCCTTAGTTATTACAACTAGATTAATGATTACGAGAATAACAAAGACAAATATTCCAACTGCGAAATTTCCAGCAATAACGAAATTTCCAAAGGCTTCTATCACTTTTCCAGCAGCATCAGTTCCAGTATGCCCCTTACTAAGCACTACCCGAGTTGAGGCAACATTTAGCGCTAATCGCAAAATAGTTGCTATCAATAGGAGACTAGGGAAACTTGAAAAATCTAGAGGCCTATTGGTATGCATTGCTACCATAAGTACTAAAAGTGATACCAAAATGTTTGAGACAAAGAATAAATCTAAAAGAAAAGCAGGTAACGGTAGTACCATCATGGCAACTATTGCAAGAATTCCTAAAGGTAAAATTCCACCTTTCAATAACTCTGGAAAATTAAAGGGGACTGCTTGTGTAGATGAACTCATAATACTATTTTTTCCTAATCGATACCATCGTCAAAAAAATGACTCTTAACCAAAATTTAATTTTAGCTATATTAATCAGATAGTTAATCAATATTTAGACCTCATGTTTAAAATTCAAACTTTTTAGCTATTGATATTAAGGCAAAACTAGTGCCAAACCCAAAAATGATCTGAAAGTTTTATATTTTCATGTGGCATACATTATGCATCCTTCCCTGCAAAGTTAGACTTCACATTGGAGAAAAAAATGGTGCCATTTGGAAAAAGAGTATTAACCACTGCATTAATGTCGATGTTATTAGCGGGGTGTCAAAGCAATTTGTTCAGGGCAAACTTGTCGAGTCCAAGCGATACGATTTCAGCTGTGGAGCCGCAAATTGAAATATTAAGTACAAGTAATCAAAACGCAACAATGTCTGATGTAGCGGCAATTAACGAAACGCTTGACGCGAGTGTCATGGAAATTCCAACAATAAACGCAGTGGGGTACGCAGTCGTTTCATCGCAACCTGGTCGATCCGAAAACCAAAAGCGCCTAATGGCAATCAGGTCTGCGAGAATGGCGGCAATGCGGGAGCTCGCAGAGCAAATACATGGTTTAAAAGTTGAAGGTAACACCACCGTCATAGATTTGATGGTCCAAAATGATACTTTTAGAGGTGTTGTTACTGGAACAATACGAGGAGCAAGAACTGTTCGGATAAACCCCACCGGTTCCGATACTTATGAAGTAGTTCTGGAAATTGACAATGAAATGATCTCTGGCCTGATAAAATCTGCTAGAAAATTTTCCTAATTAATCCTAGTTGAGAGAGTCAAGAAATATAAAATGAATGCAGAATTAAAAAGTTATATTTATTATTTTTGTATGTCCGCTCTCATGCTGTTCTCTAGTTCTGTCAATGCAGAACCAAGAATTAAGTTTGTAGAAACTACTGGACGTGCAGTCATTACCGATGACGCGTCGATGACAGAAGCCAGACGAACCGCTCTTGAAGATGCAATATTTTTAGCTGCGATCCACGGAGGGGCTAAAATAGACGGTTTTAGCTCGATTGATAGAGAAACAAATCTCACTGATCATTTTACACTGAGACCTGCGGGACAATTATTAGATTATGCAATCCTTGATGAAAGTATAGAGGATGAACATTACAAAACAACAATTCGTGCAGCAGTGGGCGAAATAAATGAAACAGAATGCTCCAGTCGAAAAGTAGCGCAGATAACAAAATTTGGTGCTGAATTCAATTTTTCTGCAAAAGTTCCAGCTTGGTTAAGACAAATTGCTAGTGAAGTTGACGTAACTCTCGCGGAATTGTTAAGAATGCATAATTCGGCAATATTGACCCAAGTCGTACCAGCAAAATTAAATATAAATAAATTGGCATCAACAAACGACTCATTTGATTACGAATCTCTCACTCGTGGAAGAATACGCGTCAAGAGTGGCGATTTTGCATTAGTGCCCTCAATCTCTATGCAAATCATCAAATCAAAAAAAAATATAGAAACGGAACTCTTTTTAACAGTTTCAATTTATTCGAAACTTTTTCGAGGAGAAAACTATAGTTTAGCTGAAAGTGCAAACTATGATCTTACAATAAAATTGCGAAGTGAGACCCCCTGGCGATCCTTTGACATCTTAGGAAAAAAAACTCGGGACCAGATCAAACTATCAATAAAAAGTGGACTTGATGAGCACATCAATGAGTTAATGAAAAAATTAAAATGTATCCCATTAACTGGAAAAATTAAACTCCAAGAAAATAAATTGGTGGTAGACTTAGGTCAGAGCCATGGTGTTTCCATAAATAGTTTGGCTGTTTCCTCTGGAACTAATACGGCATATTCTATTCTCCATGTTACTGAAATATTTCCTAATCAAGCAGTGATTGAACCGTTAAATAAATCACTTGAACTAAGCTCACTCATTGGAAAAACAATTAATTTTATGGGGTCAAACTAATGAAATTAAGAAATAGCTTGCTGGCATTCATTTATCTTTTATTCAATCTCTTTTCCACAAACTTTAGCTACGCTGAACCACTCATAGTCCTGGAGTTTAGCAGCCAAAGCCAGTTTTCAGAAGGAGATGGAAACAACCTATTTTCTGTAGATCCAGACCATTCAGAGGAATATATTGTAAAAACAGGCGATAGTTTAAACTCAATTTTAAAACAGTTTTATAAAGGGAGTGGTCTTGACTGGCGCTTCGTTCAGTTAGCAATTGTTATTGCGAACCCGAAAGCTTTCGCAAAAAATAATCCAAATTTTTTGTTTTCAGATAAAACTTTATATTTACCCGGAAGAGCTGATATCGCAAAACTGCTCGTGGGTAAAAAAATACGCAACTCAAGTCACCAGGAAGATAATCGATCTTTTGGTCAAAATATCTACTTTTTTGGAGGTTAAAGTTGCGATCCCTTTTATACATTCTACCAATAATTTATGTCACATTTCCTATGACGACATCCATGGCAAATATGCTAACAGGAGAGATGATTCGTGGCCAAATAGTAGAAACATTGCAAAGTAAAAATCTTTCCGCCCACCCAGCAATCGATAGAGCGCGGAGATTCCCAGATTGCTCTAAACCTATTTCTATTAAAAGCATTTTTGGGTCCTGGAAAACTGTACAAATAAGTTGCCCTACAAGTAATTGGAAAATCGCTGTCCGAACAAATATTAATAAAAGCAGCCCGTTTATACGAAATATGGATTTAAAAAGTCAAAATAAATCCCAGCATTTAATTACTTTAAACACAAGTCTTGATAGGGGAGATATTATTAAAGAAACTCACTTAGCACGAATACCTCAAACAAAAAATTTTGGTGGCGGTGTATTTAATGAAAAAACCCAACTAATTGGGCGAACTTTAAAGCAAGCTCTCTCAGTGGGAACTATTGTAAAAGCGCGCCATTTAAATCCCGACTGGATAATCCTGAAAGATCAGGTAGTGGATATCGAGCATCAGGTTGGCAACATTACAATTAATGCACAAGGGATAGCCCAAGAGCCTGGGCAAATTGGGCAACGAATATTGGTAAAGAACTTTAATTCTGGAAAAAAAGTGTTATGCTGGGTAGAGAATGATAAAAAAGTAACTACAAATGCTAAAGTTTATTAAGTTTGCGTCGTTTAACACCGTGTAGGAGGTCAAAAAAATGGTCGATTCAATTAAAAACTTGAATAATAGAATAAATATTCAAGTGAGAAATGAAAATAAAGTCGCTACAAATTCTAAGAACCTTAACGGGACTAATGTTAATTCAACGAATGCGGACAAAGTTGAAGTTGGGGGGACTGCAGGAGCCGTGGCAGCTCTAGAGCTTGCAAAAACACCGCATGTTGACTCTGCCGCAGTCAGTAGAATTAAACAAGCAATTTCGCAGGGGGATTATCCTGTTGATGTCGATAGAATAACCGATGCACTAATGGATGCCTATCTGGAATTAAAAAGCTGACTTAAGAACTCAGGATGCTGAGACAAATGACTATTAAAGATTTTTTAAACGCGTGTGAGCAACAACTCGGACGCGCTGAAGGCGTTGTAGAGAAGCCCATACAGCTGCAACGCGAATTGGAGAGTCTTGACGAACTCTTGAGAAATGAATGGCCAGATGTTATGGTTCGGATTAAAGATTTAAATTTAAAACAGGAAGAAACAGAAAAAATAGTTATAATCTTTGAAAGAATAAAGAAACTCGAACTAAAAGCAAAAACAAGAATTTCAATTTATCATGGAATTGAAGATTTTATGCAGCAACCAAGAAACCAGTAATTGTGAATATTAGCGTTCAATCGAAGGGTGTTAGGAATACAGGAAACCAATATGACCGATATCATTAGATTTGACTTGTTATTTGATGTAAATAGAATCGCTCTGTTAGTTCTGGTTGCCAGTGTAGCAATTATTTTAATAATTTTGGTTTGGAATAATAAACAAATTGATAAATCCATTAGGCGTTTGCAAGTGGACCTTGCTGAAAATAAAAAGCATATTGATGTCCAAGGTACCTATCTTTCTCAATTTAACGATCACTTCAGTCTGTTAGATCGCAAACTAAAAAATATAGAAGAAACCACATCTATCATAAATAGAGACATTTCTTCAATGGCGGAAGGCATAACTGGGGAAGTTGGGGTAGGAAAAGCAATCGAACTTGCGCGACGTGGGGCCTCAGTCGATGAAATATTGGAAACATCCAATCTCAGACAAGATCAAGCGGAATTGATTGTAAAGTTTCATGGATCGGATAAATAGTTAGGTCCAAAGCTAACTACAGAAAATCTCAAGGTAAATTTGTTAAAAAGCATTGTGACTTTCAATAAACAGTATCCATCCGAAATAAAGTTAAATGCTGACAAATAAAATTAAAACTAATCATTTTTTTGAGGAATCGGGTTCTAAGTCAAAGCCTGCTAAAAGATCTTCGGCCGACTGAGGTTCCTCATCACTTTGTGAGTCTAAATCACCCTTTATCTCAGGATCCTTATTAGATTTTGATTCTTTGTTCCTTTTAATTTTACTTTTTGTTTTCTTGGCCTCTTTTGGATCGCTAGCAGTCTCAGTATCACCATCTAGGTTAATAATATCATTATCTTCAGCTACCTCCTCAGAGTTTTTTGAAGGGATTTTCCTAGTTTCTTTTCCATCAATCGGTAGCTGCCCACTGGTATCATGCTCTGTTTCAGATTCCTCGTTACCGATAGCGCTTTCCTCTAGCGTTAAGATGTCCGACTCTTCCTGAGAAGCGTCTGCGATTTTGCTTTGATCACTATTATCACCTTCAATTTCCAAAGTTTTCTCGATCGGATCTTGCGATTTTTTAGCACTTTTTTTCTTTAAATTTAAATCAGACTTAACATCGGCAATTTCGTCCTCTTCAACATAACTAGCCTTTCCACTCTCCAACAGTCTGTCTCCATCTTCCTGAGAAACATCAATCACCACACCTTTTGGAAACCTAACTCCATTAATCTCACTATTTTCAATAATGCGAAGACGAACCCAATCAGACAAATTTGGACTTGTTATCACTATCTCACTTGAATCTTCTTCAAATTTGTGTTCTTCGGTGTCTTCTTCTGTAAAACTATCTAAATTTACTTCAGTTGGATTATCGGAAATTTGAGAAATTCTCATTCTTAATATCTCTACTCTAGCCGCCATTGCTCCTAAACGCTTTACAGTATCTTCCTCGTTTTCCACCACATCTTTAACAAATTTCGCCATAATATCTAATGGCTCATTAGCAAATTTCTTAATTATAGAATTTCTTATTCTTCGAACCTCAGGCGATAACGCTGTTTCTCTTAAATCTTCATTATCATTTGGAGCCATTTTTTAATCCTTTTGTTAATAGTTTAACATTTGGCATCCTACTTGCAAAAATCGATCCATCAAACGAGTTTTTGTCGACGCCAAGGAATATAATATGCCCAGTATAACAGAACATCTTTCTTTTCACGCAGCCAGTCTTGGACTCCGGTCGAGAAGAAACGAAATATTGGCCTCAAATATTGCAAATGCGGCTACCCCGCATTTTAAAGCACGAGACATAAGTTTTGAGGAAGAAATGCTAAAGCAAGAAAAAATTGGACCTCTTCACACAAGTAATAATCGGCATTACGCACTTGCATCCATCAATACCGGAGAAGAGACGCTCTATCGTCAGCCTATTAATCCCTCATTGGACGGAAATACAGTGGAGATGGCTGTCGAGCAAATAGAATTTTCCGAAAATGTGATACGTTACCAGACGTCATTAACTTTCCTGAATAATAGAATTTCCGGTCTTCTAAGCGCAATTAAAGGTGAATAATGAGTGAGGTAAAAAACATATTTGATATTTCTGGGAGAGCAATGTCTGCCCAGTTACTCCGGTTAAATACCGTAGCCTCTAACCTAGCAAATGCAAATAACGTTTCTGGTTCAGCAGAGGACGCATATCGTGCAATAAAACCAGTGTTTGAAACAAAGTACGCAGAAAGCTTTGAACGTAGCGGTATAGCGACTGTGGACGCAGTCAATGTAAAAGCAATCAACCGTCTTCCTGAAAAAGTTTTTATGCCGGAGCATCCAAAGGCCGACAATGAAGGTTTTATATACAACGCAGCCGTAAACATTGAAGAAGAAATGGTTGAGATGCTCGAAGCTAGCAGACAATATCAAAACAATGTCGAAGTAATATCAACACTTCGTGCGCTAATGATGCGTACGATCCAAATGGGTAAATAGGGATTTAGAGGGATTATCATGTCAGGAATTGAGTCAACATCAAACAAGTCACTTAACAACATCCTAGATAAATTAGGGATAAGATCATCTGATACCAAAGTATCAAAAAAAAGTGATAGCCTAGGTCAAGAGGATTTTTTGAAGTTAATGACAACACAGCTTCAAAATCAAGATCCATTCTCTCCCATGGAGAATGGTGATTTTATTGCACAAATGGCACAATTCTCTACTGTAACTGGTATTACAGAGATGAGTGAAAGCCTCAAAAGTTTATCTGGTCAGCTTGGAGAATTTAGAATCGCAACCGCTTCAAGCATGCTTGGTAATTCTGTGTTAGTTCCGGGCAATACGGCACGACCAGATGCCAATGGTGAAATCCATGGCGTCATAGATATGCCGGTGGCTTCCAGCGCAACCAATGTTTCCTTTTCCAATGCGGCGGGGGAAATTTTGCACAACATCGACTTAGGGGCTCAAGCTTCTGGTCTAGTAGGTTTCGAATGGACAAATATTCCACCAGCAGTTCTAGAAGCAAATAAAACGTTAACTGTAAAAGCATATATGAACGGAGCAGAGGGATTAGAGGAAGTTAGTCCATCAATTTTTGCGGAGGTAATGGCTGCTTCCACTGGTACGGATCAAACCGGCGTAGTTTTAAATGTCAAAGACTATGGCGCCATAAATGCTTCTGACGTTCCAACTTTTAGATCAAACAAAGCACGGTTGGATACTTATAAAAATTAAGAATTTTAAAAATTTAAAAATTAAAACTTATTAACTGAACTTTACGGAGTAACAAAATGTCATTTTATACCGCACTTACTGGACTTAACGGGTCTTCTGCAGATATCTCGGCGACATCCAACAATATTGCTAACGTTGGAACCACTGGATTTAAGCGAAGTCGCGCAGAATTTGGTGACATCTTCGCTACTTCTCCTCTACAAAACTCATCCTCGTCAATTGGTTCTGGTACTATTCTCAAAGGTATTAAGCAGCAGTTTACTCAGGGAAACATTGCTTCCTCTCTTAATGCATTGGATTTAGCAATATCTGGCCAAGGTTTTCTTTCGTTAAAACCATCTCTTACTTCGGCACAAACAGTTTACACGAGAAACGGTTCATTGAATGTAAACAATGATAGGTACGTGGTGGACTCGGCTGGTCAATATCTTCTAACATACCCAGTGAACGAAGATGGTTCTGTTACTGCAAAAGATTTAGTTAGTGCCGTTCCGCTTCAGCTACCGGTTACTTCTGGAGATCCAAAAGCGACAAGTAATATAAAACTAGGCGTGAACTTACCTGCGGCAGCTTCAGTCGTTACAGACCAAGCAATATTCGCAGATGGCTACACATTTAATCCCGATAATCCGGATACTTTTACCAATTCAACATCAATTACTATCTTTGATGATTTGGGAAATCCAACTATTGCTTCAATTTATTTCATAAAAACTCAGGCAGCAGATGCGGCGGACCCAACCAATAAATATGATACACGCCTTGTGGTGGGTGATACAGTAATCGACCCACAATTAGTTAGCGCGGTGGATGATACAGGAAACCAAATATTTATTGATCGTTTTGGAAAGCAAACAACAAGTGTTCCTGATGATAACTACTTCATTGAAGGAAAAGGCTCAGCACTATATAAAAAAGATGATCTAAACACTCTCGTTCCATCTCAGAGGGCCAAAGTTACTGGAGACCAAACTGCGTTTGATTTTGGCGAAGAAGGTGACAAACTTGTGGAAATCGTAACCGATCCATTAAGATTTAATTCTACTGTGGAAGGAGGATCATCAAGCACTGACAAATACTGGGGTAAAAATTTTCTTACTCTGAATGTCGATAGTGCAGACCAACCAGTTAACATAGATATTAGGCCAGGAAAATACAATGCAACTCAGCTCTCTGCAGAGGTTGAGCGAGCAATAAATGAATCATACGGTGACGACAGAAAAATTCAAATCGTTAGAAATGTTGATGACAAGATTACCATCGATTTGTTTAAACTCAATGCTGACGGAACTACGTCTTCGCTCGATACTGGAGTAATTTCAGTAGATCTTTTGCAGGATAGTTTTGTTACAAATACCGCTGTTGGCGACCCGTCAGCGCCTCGTGTGGACTTAACCGGTGCTTCTCCTGATTTTGCTCGAGAAGAGTTTTTAGCACACACTCAATCAAGAATAAACACTGCTCTTAATGAGTATGCCCAAACTGGGTCAAATGCAACATCGCTGGGAGTAACAAATAAACAATTTAATAGAGCGGTCGGAAATACAATGACTTCGATATATACTCAAACTGAAATTGTTTCTTTTACTCATAAAAATAGTTCCAATGCTGAAACGCCAAAGTTCCTCTCATACTCATACTTTGACAATACACCATCGCTATCAGTATATGATAAGAAAGCAACAAACAAAGCCGCAAATTCAGATCTTGTACAAGTGACAGGAAACTCATCAGGCCAATCAATTGTTTACGACTCAAAAAATAATACCATGAATATCTATCTTACAGGATTGGACTCTAGATCACCAAAATTTGCCGCTAACGATAAAATTCGTCTCGCTGCTAACTGGGACGCAACAACAACTGAGGCCCAAACGGGTAATGCCTATTTGAATGGCCGCGAATTCACGGTATCTAATGTGGTATACGACTCCATTGGAGCGGCTGGATCTACTGGATATATCCAAATTGATACGACTGGGCTTGGACTCCCTGATAATGATTTCAGCTTAACAACAGGAGCTACTGCTACCGCAGGGGAACTGGCTATTTTAAGTAGCGCGGCAACAAATGTGGAAGCATTTTTTGAAGGAGCAAGTAACGTTTTTGAGGGTTCAACAACCAATTTTTCAAGTAAAAAAATTGTTATGAGGGAAGTGGATAGTACTGCTGGCACTGGAAGTTTCAAAACGTTTGCCACAACATTTGGAGCCGCCTCAGTCTTAACTGACTTAGGTTTAAACAGTATGGAAGCCGCCGCTAGCAACTCAACTGACTGGGTCGATGAACTTAATCCACCAATAAAGGTAAGCTATGATGAAATTAATCAAAGATTACAGTTTACAGTTGATAGAACAGTTCTTGGAACAGGAACAGATAGTAACTTTAATTCCTTTACTGTGACAGGTAACGCCACCGCAACCAGTACAAATAATATCGGAATACCTCCTTCGGACAAAGCTGAACAAACGCTTATTCGTGGTGGTGAAATTTTATCTACCGAAAGTTTTGTCGCAGATGGCGAGGAAATACAACTCAATGATAAACGCTACGGTATTCAGGTTGATTATAGTAGTGATGTAAAAGCATTCGTAATCTCAAGTGGTTCAACAGGCGAAACAATACCTGCGAATGGGGCACTTGGCGTAACCACTGCTCAAAAGCCATCTACTATACAAGTCGGAAGATATGCTTTGAATGCTCAAGGCGAGGTAAATGCGTCCAATGCAAGTGACTATTTTGCCAGCGATAATAATCTCATTGGTGTTGGTGCATCCAAAACTGACGCGATAGCAACCGATGGAACAGGTCTCGCTTCTAGCCCGGCCATCGCTGTCGGAGCAGCTGCTAAGGAGTCTTTAACAGACGTCTTCAGGCTCTCAAGCACCGCAAATGAAAATGTTTTTAATGTTTCGGTAAACGGAATTAATGGGGTTGTCACAATCCCACCTGGATTTTATGTTGGCTCTACTTTAGCAGAGGCATTAGAGGAAAGAATAAATCAGATTATGGATCCGGTAACTGGTGATACAGTTGGCGGTGTTCGGGCTACTTACGATGCTGCAGCAAATAGCTTTACCTTTACGACAGGAACACAAGGTGCAGACTCAACTATTAAAGTTAAAGGAACTGCTAGACTTGGTCTTGATGATGTTCCACTTGGTGTTGGAACTGTACCAGAGATTTATAATCTTGTTCAGGCAACGAACGCAGATGGTATTGCTCTTTATGTTAATGAAAATGGCGATGTGGTGGAAACTCCTCCAGCGAACCTAGTTACCGGATATTATCCTTTGTACATCGATGAAGGCGAATTAACTTTTGACAAGTCAGGTTCTCTCGTAAGTCCAATTAACAATGTCAGATATGAGAAGCAGGAACAAGGGTTTTCAATATCACTTGATATGGATTACAGCTCCTCAACACAGTTCGCACAACCATTTTCAGTGCTCTCTGTTGATCAGGATGGTTTCACTTCCGGGAGGCTAGACGGTTTGGAAATTGATAGTTCGGGAACAATTCGAGCTAATTATACCAATGGTCAAAATAACCCATTGGGTAAAATTGTTCTAGCAAACTTTAACAACCAAAATGGTTTGAAACAAATTGGTAATGCTACTTACGTTGAAACAGCCGTTTCCGGTTCAGCACAAGTTGGTGAGGCTGGTGCTGAAGGCTTCGGTACGGTTCTATCAGGTTCATTAGAAAGATCTAATGTCGATATAACAGAAGAATTAGTTAATTTGATTACCGCTCAGAGAAACTTCCAAGCCTCCGCTAAAGCTATTGAAACATTTGGTTCTCTAACTCAAACTATTATTCAAATTAGGCAGTAAATAACGATAAATTTATAAATTTTTAAAGGATTATCTAATGGATAAAATGATCCATACAGCGCTTAATACGCTTAATAATATTCATATGAATAGGTCTGTAAAATCACAGAATCTTTCAAATATTAATGTTCCAGGATTTAGACGCGATTTAGGAACGAGCTTTGGTGCAGGTTTCTTAGAACAACTGGATCAATTTCCCTCTCGAGTTTTTGCACTCCATGAAGGTGCAAATATTTTTTCTGCCAAACCTGGGAATATAAAATCAACTGGCCAGCAAACGGATTTAGCAATTAAAGGCCCTGGATTTTTTATTACAAAACCAATTAGTGGAGAACCATCCCTCTCCAGACGAGGTGATTTGGGAGTTTCTAGTGATGGGTTTCTAACAAATGGTGCAGGAGCTCAAATGCTTAATTTAAATCAAGCGCCAATTGCCGTTCCACCATTCAGAAAGTTAGTAGTGAGTGAAACTGGTGAAATGTTTATAGAACCTCTCGGGTCAGAAGAAGGAACTAGAGTACCGTTAGGTACCTTAGCAACAACATCAGGATCAGAAACTCCCATGAAAAAAGATACGGATGGGGAGATTCGTCTAGTTGGAGGTGGAGTACCAGCCCCAGATCAAAATTCCGTGATAGCTCAAAGTTTTCTTGAAGAAAGTAACGTCAACGCTGTTGAGGAACTCGTCGATACCTTATCACAACAACGACAATTTGAAATTAACGTAAAATTCATTTCACTATCGAAGGAAATGGATGAGGGAAGTGCCGGAATAATGAGAATGCCAAATTAAACTTTGTTTGGCATATTGATTGCAATCCTAATTATAAAATAGCGTTAGGAGAGCCACTTTATGTCAAATAGTTCAATGCATGTAGCCAAAACCGGTTTAAACTCACAACAAACAAGAATGCAAGTTATCGCCAATAATCTTGCTAACGTCAATACAACGGGTTTTAAAAAAGACCGAGCAAATTTTGAGTCCCTACTTTATCAAATAAAAAGAGCCAGTGGTGATCAAACCTCCGCTGATACAGATCTAAATTCAGCTTTCGCGGTAGGGACTGGTGTAAGAGTCGTGAATACACAAAAGATGTACACCCAAGGAAGCTTAGTTAATACGGATAACGCTCTCGATTTAGCGATAGATGGATCTGGTTTTTTTCAAGTTCTTATGCCTGATGGTCGGGTTGGTTATACCAGAAATGGATCTTTCTCCCGTAACGCCGAAGGTACATTGACGACGGGAAGTGGTTACGTCCTTCAGCCAGAAATACAGATTCCTGAAAGCGTTACCCAAATAAACGTTTCTGCCGATGGAATAGTTAGTGTTCAAATAGCTGGACAGGTTGATGCTGAAGAGGTAGGACAAATAACTTTATCAGACTTTGCTAATAGGTCAGGTTTGCAACCGGTTGGGGAAAGCTTCGTTGTTGAAACAGGAGCCAGTGGGGCAGCAGCAGTTGGAAATCCAATCGAAGGTGGATTCGGCAAACTCGTTCAAGGAGCGCTAGAAGGTTCGAATGTAAACGTAGTTCAAGAGCTTGTGGATATGATAGAAACTCAAAGAGCTTATGAAGTTGCTTCCAAATCAATTTCATCATCTGATGAAATGATGCAATATATCAATAATAATATCTAATTTCTATTAAGGTGATCCAATGCCATTTTTTAAACATCCTCTGTTTTATTTGCCTGTCTTGTTAACTAGTATCAGTGGTTGTGCCACCCACGTTGAAAGTCTTGCATCGGAAAAATACGAGCCAATTATTCCACAAATAGCCAAGAACAACGGATATTTAAAGCCATCAGGCGGAATTTACACTACTGAGGGTGGCGGGTTATTCGCAACCGATCGAAGGGCCTCAGCAGTAGGTGACATTCTGACAGTACAATTAACTGAAAATTTTGCTGCATCAAAATCTCAATCAGCATCAGCCGCGAAAAGTGACTCTTTTTCAGTTGATCTTCCAGCAATTATTGATGCAAACGGAAACGATGCTAACTTGACTGCAGGAGGGGCAACCACCTTTTCTGGCACTGGAGCTGCAGCTCAAACGAACTCGCTGCGGGGCCAGATATCTGTTACTGTGACGCAAGTGCATCAAAATGGAAATATGAACATCATAGGCCAAAAGAAATTGCTATTAAATAATGGAGATGAATACATCCGTTTAAGTGGAATAGTAAGGCCAGAAGATATTTCTGCTGATAATATTATAGTGTCCAATAGAATTGCAAATGCAGAAATTTCCTACATTGGTGCTGGTGATACTGCTGATACAGGAAAAAAAGGTTGGCTAAGCCGAGCTTTATCTACAATTTCTCCACTTTAGCTACGAAAGATATCTTATGAAATTATTCTATCACTTAGTTATTATCCTGATTTCTTTTCTTATCAGTAGTAATCCCGCAACTGCCGATCGGTTGAAAGATTTAACATCCATTGCTGGGGTACGCTCCAATCAACTGGTTGGATACGGAATTGTTGTAGGATTAGCAGGAAGTGGTGATGGAAATAGTGGACTGACATTGCAGTCAATGCAGTCAATGGTATCCCGTTTCGGTTTAGTAACTGAAACTTCTGGATTAAATGGACAGAATACTGCTGCGGTAATGGTTACTGCAGAGTTACCACCTTTTGTCAAACCAGGACAAACCTTAGATGTAACTGTATCAACTTTAGGTAAAGCGAAATCGCTTCGCGGTGGAACGTTACTAATGACCCCTCTTCTTGGTGCAGATGGCGAAACCTATGCGGTTGCTCAGGGCAATATGGTTGTTGGCGGTTTAGGGGTCGAGGGAGCTGATGGATCCTCAGTTATCGTAAATATACCGACTGTTGGTCGTGTACCAAGAGGCGCGTCAGTAGAACGAATGGTGGAAAATCCTTTTTTAGAAAATGATAATATCGTTTTAAATTTGCATCAAGGCGATTTTAGTACTGCGCTAATCGTTACCGAAGCAATAAATGATATTTTTGGTCCAGATGTTGCTGTTCCACTCGACTCAACTTCTGTAAAAGTTCGTGCTCCAAAAGATCTCTCACAAAAGGTAGCTTTTGTGAGCCTGCTTGAAAATATCGAGGTAGAACCAGCGTCTCCAAAAGCAAAAGTCATTGTGAATGCCCGAACAGGAACGATAGTAATTGGTGGGAATGTAAGGGTTACTCCAGCTGCAGTAACTCATGGATCACTAACGGTTAGAATAAATGAAAGCCAGACTGTGACACCGACCGGAAATACGGCAGTCAATGAAAACCAGGTCGTATCAACTCCAGGTGACGCCGTTGTTACTCCTGAAACAGAAATCGGCATTGATCAAGAAAACGCAAGGGCATTTATATTCGACCCTGGAACAGAATTATCGACTATTGTGGAGTCAATAAACGCAGTCGGTTCTAGCGCAGCTGATTTAGTGGCCATTCTTGAGGCACTCCGTGAGGCGGGATCTCTACGAGCTGAACTCATTATAATATAAGCTACAGGATAGGAATAATGAAATGTCACCTATGAACCTTCCAAAAATTCAGCAAGAAACTGGTTTCTCACTCTACCGTCGGAACAACGACAATGTCCAATTAAGTCAAGTTGCAGAAGAATTTGAAGCTCTCTTTGTGACACAAATGCTAAAACAAGCATACCAAAGTAAGCTTGCTGAAGGAATTTTTGATAGCTCAGAGAATGAAACTTTTCGATCAATGCTAAATCAAGAATTAGGTCGTAAATTTGCAACAAACTCCAACTTTGGCATAGCGGATGCATTAAAGATGCAATTCAAATCTAACCCAAAGTAAATGAGGCAATCTAATGCCGGGCCTTTTTGACGTCGGAAAAACCGCTTTACAATCTTATCGTCAGTCCCTGTCAGTGACCGGTCAAAATATTGCAAACATAAATACTGAAGGGTACAAACGAAGAGACGCTAACTTAGAGGAAATATCTGGCTCTCAGGGAGGAATTACAAGTGTTGCGAGCCAAGCAGGTCTTGGAGTTCGTGTTGAAGAGATCCGAAGAGCTTTTGACGCTTACGTTGTTGATCGCACGCGAAGCGCTAATGCCAACTATGAGTTGAATGATACTCTTCTAAACAAACTTTCCGAACTTGAGGATATTTTACTACCTCAGGACTCAAATTTAGGAATTTTTATCGGTCGATTTTTTAACTCGCTCCAAGAAATAGCTACCGCCCCCGGCGACACTGCTCCGCGAATTGTTGCTCTTGAAACGGGTCATGCCCTAGCAGATTCTTTCCGTCAAACAATTACGGTTGCAGACGATTTACTGATGGGTACTCTTAAACAGTCTAAGCAAGATTTAGTGTCAGTAAATGTGCTAGCTGACGAATTAGTAAAAATAAATGCCTCTCTGATGTCATCTGGTAAAAGTGGAAACGCAAATAATTCGATGCTTGACTCTCGTGATCGCATCATCGACGAGATAAGCAAATTCATAGAAGTAACAACAGACTTAGACAGTCGAGGAGCGGCTACTTTGAGAATTGGTAATTCGGGAAATGGTCCGATTTTTGTTTCTAATGATAGTAAAGCACCCTTATCAGTCGCCGAAACGTTTGATGGAATTCAATACTCTCTGACTGCGGGTGGTAAAGAAACCCCAACTTCTCAAATTAACAGTGGCGCACTTAAAGGTTACTCAGATGCCTTCACACTAATCAAAAAAACTATTACTGATATCGATGAAATGGCGTTTGCATTTTCACAGCAAGTTAATCAACAACATCGCCAAGGAATTGATTTAAATAACGAAAAAGGAAGAGATTTGTTTGGGTCCACGGGATTTTCAATTACTGAAAATCCAACAAATATAAGTAACATTTCGGCTGAGATTAAAATTACTGACATATCTAAAGTGTCAGGTAAACAAATTAGCGTCAGCTACGATGAAAATAAAAAAGCCTGGATTGCCTATGACGAGGCCAGAACTCAACTGTCAGCAGGTCGAAGCACAATTATAATGCCTGGTTATGAAATAAAAATAGCCGGTGCTGCCCTTAACGGTGAAGAGTTCTATGTTTCAGCATCGGATGGGTATGCAAAAAATCTTAATTTTATAATTTCAAAGCCAGAAAACATCGCAGCGGCTTCAACAAAAATCGTTTATGCAGATAATAATAATAAAAGCTCAGCTGATATATCCGCAACAAGAATTTCAAAGAGCGCGCCCCCAAGCATTCCAGAGATAAATAAAGTTCTGACAAATTCATTTTCAGCAATCTCAGCAAGTGAATTTTACAAGACTGGTGCCATCGCTCATATACCAGCTAACACTGAAGCAATAGAGTTAGCAAGTTTG
Source organism: Paracoccaceae bacterium (assembly GCA_002705045.2). Lineage (GTDB taxonomy): Bacteria > Pseudomonadota > Alphaproteobacteria > Rhodobacterales > Rhodobacteraceae > JAYZEV01. The sequence goes on from PAHT02000076.1 coordinate 37,181, forward strand.
AAACAGCAACCTCAAATAAAGTTTAGCTTAACAGATACACAACTTGCAAATGCTTCTACATTGTCATTTTCTCGAGCAACTCCAACTTCTCAAACATACCAATTCAACATAGCATATGGAGACCTTTTTCAAGGTGAATCAGGAACATGGCCTGGAGCAGAAACGATTGCACAATACCTTAATCAAGGGTCCCTAACAACATCCGCGGATACTGATGGAATATCAGTTAGCACAACGATGACCGCAGCCGGAAATCTGACGATAGGTGGAGTATTAACGACATCCGGCACTGCAAGTTTTGTCGATCCACGCCGTATTTCAGTTACTTCCGCAGCTAATGACTTGGGTCGTTCATTTACGATAGTTGGAACAGACGCAAATGGCTCTAGTCAATCAGAGGTAGTTTTTGGTACTAACGCATCAACTGTCATAAGCACAAAGAGTTTTAAAACCGTCACAAGCGTACGTGTTGATGGAGCAACAGCCGGTAATGTCAGTGCTGGAGTAACTGGACTGAGAATATCAGATTTAGGGATTCATGCATCTGGTAAACAGGGAAACCTCTCACTAGCCCTGGCAACTGGTACTCTTGCGACTACTACTCCGAAGATTATGAGTAGCGGAACAGCAATAACTGGTTCAATTACAAACGGAAGTACAGCGTCAAAATTGCAGATTTTCACTCGAGAAGGTCGCCATATTTCAGGCTCACCTTTAACTGATGAAGAAGTAAATACTTTAATGGTTTCGGGTAATGGTTTCAGCGAAGATGCGTCTTACAGAGCAGATTATCTCAATGGTTACGGTGAAACAGGTTATCGGGGTATCAAACTTGAAAGAACAAATAACACGGCTGACAGTGTAATTTCAATAGGTGGAGATGGTAACTCAGCTCGGGCATTTTCTGCTCCAACCATCTTACCCGATAGTCCGACCGAACCCTGGAAAATCACAGTTGGTGGAACAAAAATTATCGAAGTCACGGCAGGCTCATCTGCAGGACACGCGGCGAAAATTATTAATGAACAGAGTTCTAAATTTGGTGTAATGGCAACTGCGACAAGCATTGTTGAACTAAAAAATGGTGGAGACAGTGGAACAGTCTCATTTAAGCTTGGGTCAGATAATACAGATTTTATAAAAATTGAAGCTAGAGTCAGTGCGGCAAGCATGAATACTCTTGCAGAAAAAATAAATCTTTTTACTAACAACACCGGTGTATCAGCAACGGTTTCAACAGATCAAACCCGACTAATCATGGAAAATAAAAATGGAACTGATATAAATATCACTGATTTTGATTTTGACGGCAATTTGGGCGAAACAATTACCGCCACCGTTATAGATAAGTTTGCCAAAACAGTTTCTCCAGCGATTAACTTAGGAGGACTTCAAGACGAGCTAAAATTTTCATTAACTGATGGACAAGTCAGTAAAGCACAAACATTGTCCTTCACCATTGGTAGTACACTTTACAACTTTGATATATCGTATTTATCTACGATGGGAAGTGCTGGAGAATGGGGCGACATAAGTGACATTGCCAAACATTTAAATCGTGGCAATATGGTATCTGGAAGTACAAAGCTTTCAGACCTCGGTATTTATGCCGAAGGCAGCTATGGCGATATAAGTTTAAGAATGAATGAAAATACTTTCGCGGCCACGACACCTGTCTTAACTTCAACAGGAGAAAGTAACCTTAACGGAACCATTTCAGGGTCATCACGGATCGGTGCTGCAAAATTTTCCGGTCATTTAGAGCTCATTTCACCTGAGGCTTTTTCTGTCGCAGTAGATAATCAAACTATATCAAGTAGCGTTGATGAACGACAAAACTCACTAATAACGCAAACACCGACTAAAGCAGGCGATAAAACCCAACTGTTTTTTAATGTCTTCGAGGCAATTGACTCAAACGGTTCGGACAAAGACGGTTTACTAGCGAATGCGGCCGAGGCAACTTACACAGTAACTCTCCCCTCATCTGGAACAGGGCCAAATTTTTCGGCAACTGTAAAATCTTCAACCTTAAATCCTGCAACTCCTATAGAACTTGGCAAAAAAATGTCTGAAGAGTTAAGATCCCTTTCCCCAATCCCCTCTCTCTCTGGTGCAGTAGCCCTATCCACATTACCGGAAGACACGGACAGCGTGATGATATCTTTCGACAAGAAAAATTATACGCTGACGGTACGCTATGATGATCCTACAGTAAAAGCAAATCCAGAAATATCAATCACCGGTGGTGAGGAAGGGCGTCTCACAGCCTATTTTGACTCAAATAAAAGATTACAGCTTTCAGCTTCGGATGGAAGTATTTCTGCAGCTCAATTCGCAGTCTTGGGTAATTCAGTCGTTTCAGGAAATGAAAGTGCTTCAAAGCGATTTGGTCTGACGGATGATACGGCTGTGGCAATTAGAAGTCTTACTGGTAGGGAATTTACACCATCTGCAGCAGCTGAAACAACTGCATTTAAAGTTAATGGAGCAAATGTAACCCTAACTATTACGCCGAACGGAAGTGGTTCATATACACTTTCATCGAGTAGTGCCACAGTCACACCAGTGTTTGCTGATACTGGAACAGCCACTACATCAGCAACATTCCCAAAAATTATACTCAAAACGAATGAAAATGCAGGATTGATAACTGACCTTGGTAAAGATACCAATTCAGCTACCAAATTTGGTATACAAATAGGGGACTACTCACTCTCAAATGAAAAGGATCACTTAATAATAAATTCAACCACAGATACGGCCCTCGCAGTCTCAACATCAGCTTCCAGCTTAGTCGATCAGCGGGTAAAATTAACTAATCTCCCGCCTGAAGATCTCATTATTCTTTTATCAGGAAGTGGCGCGAATCGGATCACCGGAAACTACGATATTACACCAAATATAAACTTAGAAATTGAAGACAACTTAACTGTCAAAGTTATGGATGATACAGGTGTAAATATTGAAATTTTAGACGCAAAAACCGGTCATTCCATCGCCTCACGTTCATTAGACGGAAATCTTTCAACTCAAGCAGAGGGCTATTTTATTCAATTAACCGATAAAGGTCAAAAAGACGATACATTTCAAATAGCAACTAACAAAGACGGAACCGGCGATGCTAGAAATCTTGATGAAATTTTAAAACTACAAAGTGGAAATCCAAGTAATAATGTAAGTGGTAATTTCCAAGAAATATTTTCAGGTATAGTTGCAACAATTGGATCGAGCGTGCAAGCTAGTAAATTGCGAACAGAATCTGCAGAAGCTTTGAAAGACTCAGCAGAAGGCTTTGAGTCCCAGTTTTCAGGAGTAAATCTAGATGAGGAAGCCGCTAATCTTATTGAACAACAACAAGCATATCAAGCTTCAGCAAGAATTCTTTCAACGGCGCGAGAACTCTTTGATACGCTTTTAGAATCTGTGTGAGGATAAAAAAATGCAAATAAGCTCAAAACTATTCAATCAGCAATCGGTACGAAACTTTGAAAAGTTAAATGAAGGAATCCAAAAAACTCAGGAAAAAATATCAACAGGCCAAAATATTCTTTCAGCGTCAGACGATCCAGTTGCGGCGGTAAATCTCTCTGTTGCAAAAGAGCAACGAGACCTTCTCTCCCGTTATCAAGCAAACGCCGACGCAGCAAAGAACCGTCTAAATTTGTCAGACGAAATTTTTGATCAATCAATCATAACCTTAACTCGGATAATGGAACTTACTGTACAAGCTGGGAATGGTACTGGCGACACTACAGCAATCTTGCAAGAAATTGACGCGTTAAAAGAAGTAATGCTAGAAATGGCTAATACAAAGGACTCTCAAGGCCAAGCACTTTTTTCCGGATTTCGAACCAATTCTGTTCCATTTGAAATTCAGCTCGATGGCTCAGTTGACTACAAAGGCGACAGAGGGCAACACTCCGTCCAGCTCTCTGAAAGTATGAAAGTTAAAACTAGCATAGACGGTGGTTCGGCATTCATGAGGATTAAAACTGCTGACGGAACGCATGGTGTCTTTGATATTATTGATAACAGTTTTAATTCTGTTAAAACCTCGAATGTGTATAAAAGACAAGCCTCGGCTAATACGCATGCTGAAGTTAAATTTACACTCCCGCCTAATCCACAAAAGTGGACTTTCAATTTGCAGGGGAGCCAAGGACGCGTTTCGATTTCAACGGAACTAGCAAGCGGTAAGCTAGACGACACCTTAATTCCAGTTATTAATGCTAATACTGACAAGACAGGTATTACTGCGTCTCTTAATACAACGACTGGTGCAGTAGTTTTAAAAGACAGCTTCAATGGCGAAATTATTATGAGTGACGTTGAAATAGACGGGATAGAATTCGGTTCTGGTGACGTTCAGTATTTCGCAGAACTAAACAGTTATGATGGTTTAGGCGAAGTAGTGGGTGCACCTCGCCGTCTCACCGATAGCGACCAGTTGGTATCGTCGGCAACTAATTATTTACAAAACGCACTTAACCATTTGAGCGACCAACGTGCCTTTATTGGAGCGCAGCAGAACAAAGTAACCCAACAAGAAAGTGTTCTTCAGGAACGCCAATTCATTGTAAGTGATAAAATTTCCGAAATTGGTGATGCTGATTTAGCAAGCTTAGTAACTCGACTTCAGACAATGCTGCTAAATAGGGATGCCTCCCATGCTGCTTTTGCTAAAATTGGTCAACAAAGTCTATTTGATTTCCTCCGATAAATAAGCGTTGGCACGCATATTGCACCTTAACTCACGAGTAAAAAGGTTTTTTTTAAACCATAAATTTTTAACTTTACAACGGTAAAGGTGAGTTATGACGAACATATTGACAAATTCAGCGGCGTTAAAGTCCTTGTATTACTTACAAAAGAATGATGGGGCAGCAACCGAAGCAACCGAACGACTTGCTTCAGGAAAACGCATAAATAAAGCCGGTGACGATGCAGCTGGTGCAGCAATTGTCAATAGAATGACATCCCAAATTTCAGGCATGGAGGTAGCAATTAGAAATGCCGGTGATGCCATTTCGATGGCTCAAACAGCGGAGGGCGCACTCGGAGAAACTTCAGAGATACTGCAACGAATGCGGGAGCTGGGAGTCCAGGCAGCAAACGGAACATATTCGGGAGCGGACCGCGTTTCATTAAACGCAGAGATCGTTCAACTCAAGAAAGAATTAATTAGAATTGGCGAAGCCACAACTTTTAATAATACCAAACTTCTCAACGGAACGTTTCAAGATACAGAATTCGAGCTTGGTTTTGATGAGTCTCCACAGCACACTCACACATTGACAATAGATGACGTTCGTCCAAGCCAGCTTGGTGTTTGGAATATGTCGTCTCAGCTTGAGAAAACCGCCACTGTGGCTGCTAACGGTGCAGCTGCATTAGGAGCTGCAGCTGTTATAACTACATCCGCATCACACGGTTTCGTCGCAAACGATCAGGTTACATATGAAGCTGGTGGAACTGCAGGCGTAGGTGGCATTCCTGGCCTTATCGATGGCCGCACTTATGTTGTGAGTTCTGCACCGGCCAGTACTACCTTCACCTTAACAGAACTTGATGGAACCGCCATAACGTATGGTGCAGTAGGAAATTTAGATGGCGAAGGAGCAAAGTTTCACTTGGCTACTCTAGCTGGAGCGCCCAGTGTCGCGGAAGCAACGCTCACGGCTCCCTCCTCATCACATGATATTACGGAGTCGTTAACAATTTATGGACATGTTGGAACAGAAACAGTTTCAGTGCCGGACGGATCAAGTTCGAGAGTAATCGCTGAAGCTGTCACAGCCAAATCTGGTACTACTGGAGTGACTGCTTATTCAGAAACAAATGCTCGGATAACTGTTTCACCAAATAATACAACTGATCTGTCTGGCAACACAATAATCTCATTCACTCTTCAGGGAATGAATGCAACTCCTGTTACAATATCTTCGACCATGAAATTTGGTACCGGAGAAACAACACCTGTTCACGCTCCAGACTTAAGTGATTTGAGAGATAAAATAAATGGTTACTCTGGAGATACTGGAATATCAGCTACAATCTCATACGATAGAACTTCTATAGATATTACATCGCCAGATGGATACGATATTGTAATAGATGATTTCGACATCGTTGCAAATAATGATACAACGTTTACTGCGGCAACTATAGTCAATGGTGCCGCTGGGACCAACGCTGCAACAAATATGCTTGATAATACAACTGATAATACACAAACTATATTTCACAGCAGATCTAATTCAACCACTGCTGTNGCNCATGGCTACAACGTTGGCGACCTTATTCGTGTTGCTGATATTTCAATTTCNAGTGCCGCAACTCCTGCAGCTCTATCGCTTGATCCAAATAAATTATACTACGTCGATACNGTGGTAGACACTACACGCTTCAAGCTACGCGAAGGAAGTCCTACAGGCTCCAAGGTTCTAATGACTGGAGGGGATGATTTGAAAAATGGCTATGTCTTTCACAAAGAACAAAAAACATTAAACATTCAGACCCTTGATCGAGACGGGAACGTTAAGGGTGCGAAGGTNAAATTATTTGATGAAAGNCTAGGCACGCAGNCAAACGATCANGTTCCTAGTTCNACCCGNATCTCCGGACAAATAGTNTATGAGTCATCTAATGTNTTTACNATCAAAACTGGTGCCTCCTCTACAATTAANAAGAACCAATTCAGGGACTCACCTCCGTCTGCAACGCTTCTCAGAATTTCAGACATCGATGTTCTTACAGTAACTACGTCACAGAGAATGCTATCTGCAGTTGATGGTGCTCTTAGAAGGATTGACGCAGAGCGAGGAGATCTCGGCGCCACTATGAACCGTATGGAGCATACAATTGATAATCTTACAAATATCGTCATGAATACAAAACANGCAAAAGGGCGAAAGTTAGATGCAGATATGGCAGCTGAATCAATCGAACTTTCGAAATCGAGAATACTTCAACAAGCTGCAACCTCCATGCTCGCTCAAGCCAATAAGAGTATGCAATCAGTCTTGGAGCTTCTTCAGTAAAGGTAAGTTAATGGTTTGTGCTAATTTAAAAAAATATCTTCGTCCTTGGGGAAACAATAATTTTAACCAAAGTTTTGGTCAAAAGATTGGCATATTTATTGCACAACTTTTTCAAAGTGAAATTTTAACTTTACAAAAGTAAAGGTGAGTTATGACTAATATATTAACAAATTCNGCAGCATTGCTTTCACAATATCATCTTCAAAAAGTNGATGACGCGGGAACTCAGGCAACAGAACGTCTTGCCTCCGGTAAACAAATCAACAATGCCGGAGACGATGCAGCTGGAGCCGCTATAGTAAATAGAATGACATCACAGATATCAGGAATGGAAGTAGCTATTAGAAATGCAGGAGACGCAATATCTATGGCTCAAACNGCNGATGGTGCTTTAGACGAAGTTTCTGAGATCNTNCAAAGAATGCGTGAACTNGGAGTTCAAGCAGCTAACGGAACCTATTCTGGCGCAGACCGGGTATCTTTGAATGCCGAAATTGTACANCTTAAAAAAGANCTAACTCGAATTGGCGAAGCTACGACCTTTAACAATACAAAGTTGTTAAATGGAACTTTTCAAGATACTGAATTTGAATTGGGATTTGATGAGTCTCCCCAGCACACTCACACTCTCTCNATCGATGACGTTCGACCCACGAAGTTGGGGGTTTGGAACATGTCATCACAGCTCGAGAAGACGGCNACCGTTGCCTCAGTTGTCTCCACTACAGTNGCTGGTAGTGCAGTCAAAGGACAAATAACAACAAGTGCTTCTCACGGATTTATCGCGGGGGATCAAATTACGTATGAAGTTGGCAGTGGTACTGCCATGGCNGGATTAATCCCTAATAGAACCTACAAGGTNATTGAACCGGTCGCTGAAAAAAGTTTTGTTATTACAGAGATAGACGGAACAACAGCATCAGATAGTGGAGACTCAGGTTCAGATTTNGATAATACCATTATATATGGTAATATGGGAGGTTACACCGGCGTAGGAACTACTTTTAGCCTTGCAAGCCTAGCTGGGGCGCCTACTNTNGGAGAATCTGGAGATGCAGCTCCGTCTTCTGCAACTAAGCTAAACGAAAGCTTGAAAATTTACGGGTACGTGGGAACAGAAACAATTACATACCCCGAAGGCTCAAATGCCAGAGAAATAGCTGACGCAGTTACTGCAAAAGCCGGTACAACTGGAGTAACTGCGTATGCCGAGACTAATGCGCAAATCACAGTAACACCAAATAACTCTACTGATGGTGCAGGGTCTACGATCGTCTCATTTACACTTCAAGGTATGAACACAACGGCGAAAACTGTTTCCTCAACGATAAAATTTGGTACTGGAGAGACACCAGCGTTAAATTCACCTGATCTATCAGATTTACGAGATAAGATTAATGGAGTATCTGGAGACACCGGAATCTCGGCAACACTCTCATCAGATAAAACGAGCATTAACCTAAAATCACCAGATGGTTACGATATTGTAATTGACGACTTCGATATGCCCGCAAATACTGAAACAGCTCAAGCTCAGGCAACGGTGAATGCCGGTAGTATTGCCGACGCTGGAGCTCATACAATTTTCACAGCTACAGCAAACCATGGCTTTGAAACTGGAGATATGGTGCGAGCTTCAGAACTCTCATCAGCATCCACACCTACAGCGTCTGGGGTAAATCCAGCCAAGGTTTATTTCGTAACAAAGTTATCTGATACCACTTTTAAACTTAATGAAGGATCGCAAAGTGGAACATCAGTTGATCTTAATGGAACAGGTGGCAGCGACGACATGATCACCAAGTTAGTGTTTACCAAACAACAAAAAACAATGAATTTTCAAACTTTAGATAGAGATGGAAATCTTAAAGGTGCAGCTGTTAAGTTATTTGACCAAGATTTAGGCAATGATGAAACACCAAATACAACAAGCTCCCTAAGAATGTCAGGACAAATAACATATGAATCTCCAAATGTATTCACTATAACTAGTGGTGCGTCTTCAGCAGCAGATAAGGTTTTATTCAGAGATGCTCCACCGTCAGCATCATTACTAAAAATATCAGATATTGATGTGCTTAGTGTAACAAATTCCCAAAGATTATTGTCTGCCGTAGACGGTGCTCTTAGACGAATTGATGCAGAAAGAGGAGATCTAGGTGCTACAATGAATCGTATGGAACATACCATTGATAACCTTTCTAATATTGTCATGAATACAAAAGTTGCGCGAGGAAGAAAAGAAGATGCCGATATGGCGGCTGAGTCAATTGAGCTATCAAAGTCAAGGATTCTCCAACAAGCTGCGACATCAATGCTGTCCCAGGCAAACAAAACAATGCAGTCTGTTTTGGAACTTTTAAGTTAAGCCTGCTATATGATCTTGGCTAGTATTTCAATTATTTTTTATGCCGGCAAAGTTTATTATTTTTTCCACTAAACAAATTCAATCTCGGTCGTTACTCTGAATGTAACAGTTGGGAGAAGTAAATGAATTTGTCTACAGCCATATCATCTTATAAGCAAGTCAGAGTAACTGAAATATCGGACGAGGAAAGTCCTCATGAGTTGATAAGAATCGTTTTTGGAGTACTCCAAGAAAATCTAGCTACACTAAAAGAGAACGTAAAATTTACGGATGAAAGATGGGAAAAGCCATTTAACAAATGTATGTTTGCTTTATCAATACTTCGAGAAAGTTTAGATTTTGAAAAAGGCGGCGAGATAGCTACCAATTTAGACTCACTTTACGCTTACTCTCAAAAAGCAATGTTAAAAGCAGTAGGAAAAAGTGATACCGAACATTTAAATACGGTATCAGACATTATAAAAGAGCTGAGTTCAGCCTGGGATGAAATAAAACCAATCACTAGATAAAAAAAACAAGTCACCAGTTTTGGTGACTTTTTTTTGCTTCCATTTTGGAAGCAATTTTTTTTTGTAAGATTCTTTTTTAAATATAAAAAAGTAAATTTGACTATTTTAAACCAAATTTGTAAATAAATTTCATTTTAAGAAGTCTACGGCAATTATCATGCCAACTTAAAAAAAATAATTAAAACTATTCCTCAATACGTCGTTAATAGAGTTGTCACTATTAACAAAGCAATTTTCGTGCCAATTGAGGAAGATCATGTCAGTAATAAATACAAACTTTGCAGCAATTAAAGCTCGCTCCAACTTAGATAGAATTCAGCGGGATATGGATTCATCTATTGCCCGCCTCTCATCCGGAAAAAGAATAACAGCAGCTGCAGATGATGCTGCAGGCTCTGCGATTGTTGGTAGAATGGAAAGCCAAATTCGTGGCTTAAATATGAGTATAAGAACGGCAAAGGATGGCCAATCGTTAGTCAATACCCAGGAAGGGTCAATGCAAGAAATAGTAGCTATTTTACAAAGAATGCGTGAATTAGCAGTGCAATCTTCTAGTGGAGGTTTAGCCTCAGCTGATAAAGACTATTTGCATGTTGAAATGACACAGCTAATTGCAGAGGTAAATGAAGTTGCTAAGAATACCCGTTTTAACGATATGCAAGTTTTAACTGGTACACAGTTTAAATTCTACCATGATATTGATGTTGCCGGAACCAGCATAGATACGGTTGCTGCCTCATTAACAACAGTAGCAATAGGAATAACCATTGCTGCCGTAAGTATTGGTTCAAAGGGAAGAGCCGTGAGTGCATCAATTGATAAAATCGACACCGCTTTAAATACACTTGCGGAGAAACGAGCCAATCTTGGAGCCGTTTCAAACCGCTTTGATCACATTGTGGATAATTTGACAAATGTCGTAGCCAATACCGAAACAGCAAAAAGTAGAATAGAAGATGCTGATTTTGCAGTGGAAACAACTCAATTAACAAGGAACACTGTACTCCAACAAGCCGCTACATCAATGATAACTCAAGCTAACGCTTCAAAGAATACAATATTAGCCCTGATTCAGGGTTAGAACGATTAACTAATTAATGCAAAAGGAAGGATAAGAGATGCCCTCAATTAATACTAATGTCGCCGCCATAAAAGCACGGAGTAATCTTGAAAGAGTTCAACGTGACATGGATACTAGTATAGCTAGATTATCTTCTGGAAAACGCATTACGCGAGCCCACGATGATGCCGCGGGTAGCGCAATAGCTGGTCGGATGGAAAGTCAAATCCGTGGTTTGACGATGCAAATACGAAGTGCTAAAGACGCTCAGTCTCTGGTAGATACGCAAGAAGGTGCGTTGCAAGAAGTAGCATCAATGTTACAACGAATGAGGGAACTCGCCGTACAATCTGAAGCCGGAACAACGACAACCGCTGATCGAAATTACCTTGATCTAGAGTTAACAGCACTTTTCAATGAAATTGAAGCTGTTTCAGCTAATACTAAATTCAATGATACCAATGTTTTAACTGGAACGTCATTTTCATTTTACACTGACATTGATGTTTCAGGAACAAAGATAAGTGTCGCAGGTATGAAGGTTATGGCGACTGCGTTGATGGTTAGCGTGACATCAGTTGATATTGGAAGCGGTCAAGTGAAAGGGTCTACAACGGGAGTTCAAGCCTCGATAACTAAGCTAGATACAGCGATCGGCAGTATAGCGTCTATGAGAGCTAACCTGGGTGCAATTTCAAATCGCTTTGATCATGTAATTGACAATCTGACTAACGTTGTAGCCAACACGGAAAGTGCAAAAAGTCGAGTTGAAGACGCTGACTTTGCGGTTGAAACAACCCAATTAACACGAAACACAGTACTGCAACAAGCGGCCACTTCTATGGTTGCCCAAGCGAACGCATCGAAGAACACGATACTTGCCCTTATTCAAGGCTAACACCGTCAAAGCAGATTAAAATGAGAAGGAATTAGAAATGCCTACGATAAATACAAATGTTGCAGCTATAAAAGCGCGAAGTAATCTTGAGAGAGTGCAACGAGATATGGACACAAGCATTGCGCGGCTCTCTTCAGGAAAGAGAATTACGAGAGCCCACGACGATGCAGCAGGATCCGCTATCTCTGGACGCATGGAGTCGCAAATTCGTGGTTTAAATATGGCTATTAGGTCAGCCAAGGATGGCCAGTCACTGGTTGACACTCAGGAGGGGGCGCTACAGGAAGTAACCGCTATCTTGCAACGAATGAGGGAATTGGCGGTACAATCAGGTTCAGGGGCAATAACTAATACCGATCGAGGATATCTTGATACAGAAATGGAAAATTTGGTTGATGAAATCGCCGCAATAAGTGCTAACACTAAGTTTAACGATACGGCAGTACTCACGGGTACTCAGTTCAAGTTTTACACAGATATCGATGTAGCTGGGACAGCGATAACAACAGTCGCAGCAAATGTTGCGATTTCTGGGCTGGGTTCATTTACTGCAACAGGCGGAGTACACGGGTTAAAGAAAACACGAACAGATGTCACTTCCATAAGTGCTGTTCCAAAAGTTATATCAAATGTTGATATGGCCATAGCAAGTGTAGCTTCAATGAGAGCGAATCTCGGTGCGGTATCCAACCGGTTTGATCACATAATCGATAATCTTACGAATGTTGTGGCCAATACAGAGAGTGCGAAAAGCAGGGTTGAAGATGCGGATTTCGCAACTGAGACAACTCAATTGACACGAAATACCGTTCTACAGCAGGCTGCGACGTCAATGGTTGCGCAAGCAAATGCATCAAAAAATACAATTTTGGCTTTAATTCAGGGGTAATTTTAGCTTTTTGATAGCTAAAGAGGTTAACAATGTCATCAATTAATACAAATTTTGCCGCGATAAAAGCTCGAAGCAACCTTGAAAAGGTCCAAAGGGAATTGGACACTTCAATCGCTCGGCTATCCTCTGGAAAAAGAATTACCAGAGCGAAAGATGACGCGGCTGGATTAGCAATTGCAGGTCGAATGGAAAGCCAAATTCGGGGTTTAAATATGAACCTACGAAGCGCAAAAGATGGGCAAGCTCTGGTGGATACTCAAGAAGGAGCAATGACTGAAATTTCGTCTATTCTACAAAGAATGCGCGAGCTGGCAGTTCAAGCTACCTCAGGTTCGGTGGCAAACGCGGACAAAGACTACATGCAGGTCGAAAATAAAGCCTTGCTACAAGAAATTGTTGCAATAGGTGTAAATACTAAATTTAATGATACGCAAATCCTAGCTGGAGCTGCCTTTAGTTTTTATACTGATATTGATGTAGCTGGAACAGCGATTACCACCGTTACTGCGGCTATGACACTAGCCAAACTTAACATGACGACCGCTCTGGTAAGCATCGGGGGGGCAAGAACGCAGGCAGGTATTGCAGAGGTCTTGACCATTGTCGATAAAGCTATTGCACGTGTTGACGACAAACGAGCAAACTTGGGAGCTCTCTCAAATCGGTTTGATCATATAATTGATAATCTTACCAACGTAGTAGCAAACACCGAAGCCGCTCGCAGCCGGGTGATAGACGCTGATTTTGCGGTTGAAACAACACAACTGACGCGAAACACGATATTACAACAAGCAGCAACCTCAATGATTGCACAAGCTAATTCATCAAAAAATGCAATCCTCGCACTATTGCAAAATTAACGATTAGAATAATAAACCTCACTTAAGGAGACTTAAAATGCCATCAATTAATACAAACGTTGCAGCAATAAAGGCACGGAGTAATCTTGATAGGGTTCAGCGGGACATGGATACTAGTATAGCTAGATTGTCCTCAGGTAAACGTATTACACGTGCTCATGATGATGCCGCTGGATCAGCAATTGCTGGCAGGATGGAAAGCCAAATTCGTGGTCTAAATATGAATATTCGAAGCGCCAAAGATGGACAATCTCTGGTCGATACTCAGGAAGGTGCGCTACAAGAAGTAGAGAGTATACTTCAAAGAATTCGCGAACTGGCTGTCCAAGCAAAGAATGGCACGGCAACTGAGACTGACAGAGATTATATGCAAAAAGAAGTGACCGCCTTAATCGACGAGATAGACGCCATTGGCTCGAATACCCGGTTCAACGATGTAAGAGTTCTAACTGGTGCAACATTTAGTTTTTACACTGATATAGACGCAGCTGGTACCTCCATTGATACAACCGCCTCTGCAACAACGGCCGCATCAATTGGAATTACAAAGACGACTGTAAGTATTGGATCAGGAACACACTTGTCAGCAGGTTCTATCAAAGCAGTTATCGTTCTGGTGGATAGCGCGCTTGGAAGCATTGCAAGTTTTAGAGCTAATCTTGGTGCAATTTCAAATCGCTTTGATCACGTAATCGATAATTTGACCAATGTAGTAGCAAATACTGAAGGCGCGAAAAGTCGAGTAGAAGATGCTGATTTTGCGGTTGAAACAACACAACTTACCCGCAATACCGTGTTACAACAAGCAGCAACCTCTATGGTAGCTCAAGCGAATGCTTCAAAAAACACGATTTTGGCATTAATTCAGGGTTAATTAGTATCAGTCGGGTGAAGTATAAGGAGGAAAAGTCATGCCTATGATTAATACCAACGTTGCGGCAATCAAGGCCCGTAGTAGTCTAGATAAGGTACAGCGCGAGCTGGATACAAGTATAGGCCGGCTTTCATCAGGAAAGCGTATCACTCGGGCGCACGATGATGCATCAGGATCTGCAATTGCAGGTAGGATGGAAAGTCAAATTCGTGGCTTAACAATGAACGTAAGGAGCGCAAAAGATGGGCAAGCTCTGGTGGATACTCAAGAAGGAGCAATGGCTGAAATTTCGTCTATTCTACAAAGAATGCGCGAGCTGGCAGTTCAAGCTACCTCAGGCACTGTTAATCTAAACACTTCAGATAAAAACTACTTACAGGTGGAAAATAAAGCCTTGCTACAAGAAATTGTTGCAATAGGTGTAAATACTAAATTTAATGATACGCAAATCCTAGCTGGAGCTGCCTTTA
>PAHT02000073.1 GCA_002705045.2 Paracoccaceae bacterium
TAACAAGTTATTAAGACCATCTGTGAACTGCAATAATTCAAAGTCAGTCTCTTTCATAGTATCATAATCTGCATAAGCTTTCGAATGAGTAAATTCTAGCCCCCAACCGCTATTTTGTTGCCAATTAGTTATTCGAAAACCATAGTATGGAGGCATTGAAAAGGATTTTCCTTTCCAACCCGCATTAAATCTAAATGGTATCAATTCTTCGTTGATGCCAGAGGCCAGATATTTACCCTCAATTACGCTATGCGGTGAAGTCTGATAACCACCGTAAACCTCAAAAGAAACCTCAGCTTGTACTGAGTGAGCAAAAATAATAGGAAAAGCTAAAAAAAAAGTTAAATTCCTTATAAAAATAACCAAGCGCGCCAAATTTAACGATAGAGATCCGACCAGCGGTCTACAGGTCGTTAAAAGAAAGTGATTGTGAGCGGATGGGTAACATTGAAGTGAACAGGTTAGCACGCTACAAATTTTCAGAATTCCCAAAGATTATACTCCTGCATTACCTTTTTCAGACCAACGCAATTATCGGTCATAATCCCATCTACACCAACTTCAATTAACTTTCTCATTTTTGATTCGTCATTAACGGTCCAAACATGCACCATTAGCCCGATTTGATGAACAAACTCAATAAAATTTTTAGAAATAAGCCTAAAACCAAGCCAAGACTCTGGTATTTGAATACACCCTGCTCTGAACTTTGGCTGCTTTTTGAACATAAAACCAATATAACAGTATATTACTCCCAACGGACCTAAGCTATAGCAAACCGAGGGTCCTAATCTCTGAATTAGGTTGAGCACTCGCAAGTCATTAAACCCCCCTATACAAATTCTATCAAAGCAGTTAGTACTTTTTATAACATCACATAATGGCTCTACTACTTTCCAGGATTTTGCATCAATGTTTAATCGAGCGTCGGGAAATTGTTCTAGCACACTTTGTAAAGAAGGAATTTTATATCCGTAGCTAGACTGTAACCTTTTAATTTCACTGTGGGTGAGTTTGCTCAAAAAAATGCGCTCTCCCAAAATTCTTTCTAAATTGTCATCGTGGCTAACAAAGACTGCTCCATCAGCGGACGCCTGAACATCTAATTCAAAATTCTTAAAACCCAGTTGGTATGCCAAAGAAAAAGACTTCATTGTATTTTCCGTCGATAAATCACTAGCTCCTCGATGAGCAAATGCCATAAAAGAACCTTGATTAAGAAAAGAAAAACTTGGGCGCCTACTTTGCAAGAGTTGTTACCTTCATTACCAAAAAAAATAAACCATAAGCTTTTGGAAACCAAAATCCGCCTATTCGAGAGATTTATAAATTGATAGGTCGCGCCAAAACTTCTCTGCAAGCTCATTCGCATCACCAATTCGAAGAGATAATCCCCGTATAATCGCTACAAGAACGGCGTCGGCACCATCTAATTTTGTTTGTAGATTACTCCAGTCAATTTCATATACTGTACAATTTGTTTTTGCTTTAGCTGTAACAGTCCTTGGCGATCCAATAACACGGCCGACCTCTCCAAAAATTTCTCCATCATTTAAAATTCCAACCTCTAGTCCATGACGGGTCCTAATGCTCACGGTACCACTATGAATAAGATATAGTAAATCAGACCGATCACCAATTGTATAAATAATATCGCCAGCATTGAAATTCTTTTGAACATGATCAAATTTTTTTTTCATAATTTCTTTCCAAAAACAATTAATCTTTTTGTTTATCCAATATTCCATAACAAATAAATGGATCAGCATTCTGAGCTAAATTACAAACGGCATATTGGGCTTCAATCTTAGTACATGAAGATAAAAAGAGAACAAAAATAATTATACGAAAATAAGTTATATTAATTCCAAATCTTGTAAGCATAATGTGGTATCAGCCTTTAACGAAATTGACTATCAATATGCAATAAAACGCTACAACAAGCCTTAAAAAAAAATAAAGTTAAAAACTTTTTTAATTCTGGCACAATTTATGCTTTTCAAATTATTCATGTTTAACCTCCCTTAAACTTCACTGAAACTCTAACTGGGTTTCAGTTTTTTTTTAACTAAAAAAACTAAATAAATTGACTAATTACCAAATTATTTCCTAAATTTTTAACTGATGTGATTTTTTGAGTCTAAAAGAAAATAATCGATCTTTAAGAATTTGGATAGATAGCAGAAGCGTCAAAGGAACCCTAATATGAAAATATCGATAATTGGTGGTGGAGCGATGGGCTCTATTTATGCTGCATTGATGGCTGGAACACATAATGAGATAACTCTAATAGATAGTTGGACAGAACACATTAACACGATACAAACTAAAGGACTTAAAATTGAAGGAGCAAGTGGGAAAAGAGTAATTCACAATATTAACGCTTCCACCGATATAAACGAAGCAAAAGGCTCCGAACTTTATATCATTTCTACAAAAACATCCCAGGTTACAGAAGTTGCATCCAAACTACAAAAATTTGTGAAAGCTGAAGAGAAAATCTTAACGATACAAAACGGATTAGGATCGGGAGACAAAGTAGCACAATATCTAAACCCAAAGAATATTTTTATTGGCGTGGCCGAGGGTTTTGGCGCATCCGTAATCGCTCCAGGGCAAGTTCATCACAACTCTATGAAACTTATAAGAATTGGCGAAATGATTCAAAAAGACTTTTCTCGGGCTAAGGACCTTACTAAAATTTGGACTACGAGCGGTTTTGAAGCAAAAGCTTTCGAAGATATAAATCAGTTGGTATGGGAAAAATTTATTTGTAACGTTACATTTAGCGGACCATGTACAGTTTTTAAGATTACGCTTGGTGAACTAATGTCAGTCCCAGAATATTGGAGCATTGCCCTCAGCTGTATGAGGGAAGCTTATAAAATAGGGGTTAAAAAATCAGTTTCTTTTTCTTTTGATGACCCAGTAAAATATGTAACTACTTTCGGAGAAAGAATGCCTAAAGCCAAGCCTTCAATGTTATTAGACCATGAGCAAAAAAGATTCTCTGAAATAGATGCAATAAACGGTATGGCTGTTAAATTAGGAAAAAAATTTGGAATTACAACACCATATAATGAAGTAATAACGACAATAATCAACCATAAAGAAAAAGTGATGAGGTAAAGCGTGAAAATTGCCAGCGCAACCAGAAATAATCAGAAAACTTTTGGCCTTATCAAAGGAAGCTATTTTTTCGAGGTAAAATCAAACTCAAAAAGCAAGCTACTTACCATACGGGACCTTCTAATCGTCATTAATCAAAAAATAAATAATTCAAACGACTACATCTCAGAAATAGGCTCCTGCTTTGAAGATAAGGGGCATCCCGTATCTTCAATAAAACTTTTACCACCAACAACTAAAAAAAATAAAATTATTTGTGTTGGTATTAATTATCCAAAAATTTACAATGGCATATTTACAAAAAAGCCTGATAATATAATTCTGTTTTCAAAATTTTATGATACTCTGGTTGGCAACCAACAGGCCTTGCTCATGCCTGCAGGCATGGCCAAACATAGTTTTGATTATGAAGGAGAAATAGCCGTCGTAATTGGAACACCAGGTTTTAACATAGCCGAAGAACAGGCTGCACAACATATTTTAGGTTTTACTTTGTTTAATGATGGATCAGTTCGGGAATGGCAAAATCATAGTATTGAAGCTGGAAAAAATTTCTATAAATCCGGATCCTGTGGTCCCTTCATTGTTACCAAGGAAGAAATTATATCCTATAATCAACTAAATTTTAAAACAATGCTAAATGGAAAATTAGTACAGAGCGGTAAACTTAATGAAATGTTTTTTGATATATCTAAAATCATCTCCTACATCTCTAATATCACTCCTCTTGAGACTGGCGATATTATTGCTACCGGTTCACCAGAGGGAACTGGAGCCACACAAACTCCAAAACGATTTCTAAAAGAGGGAGATGTAGTAGAAATTTCGTCAGAGGCATTAGGAACTTTAACCAATACTGTTAAAATATATTAAATTATAGAAATTTAGACAAAACGGATTTTTTAAATTCATCTACTCCTCTGGCCACGTTCCGCTCCCAATCGCTAGATGAATTGCCATCGGCATGATCGGAGATGAACTTCCAGGAATATAAAGGAATGCCTTCCCTCGAGCACACTTTCGCGATAGCATAAAGTTCCATATCTACGATATCCGAAGTTAATCTCGGGGGGTCAGTTACAAAGTTATCGCCCGTACTGCATAGAACTTTCTGTCTATTTGCTTTGTTATCAATAGGTGTACAATCTTCTAACAAGAAAGAATCTTCACCATCCTCAAAAGGTGTTTGACCAAGTTCAAACCCTAAACCTTCCAAATCTATATCCCGTTGAATAACTTTGCTGACTTGAACTAAACCCGAAATATTGGGACTCACTGCACCGGCTGAACCAAAATTAATTATAATTTCAGGTTTGCTTATTGCGATGCTTTTCATTGCTTGATAAGCAGCATTAACTTTCCCTACACCAGTGTATTTGATATCTAACTGAGGAAATAATTTGGCTGGCAATTCTACCTCAAGGGCGACTAAAAAAAGAGTTTTGTGGTTATTCTTTTTCATTATTTGGTTTCAAATCCTTTCGTACTCTCACTATAAATTTAAACTCACAAATTTACAAAATTCTTTTTCTTTCAGCCATAATACCCAGATAAATGAAACAAAAAGCCACGACTACAAAAGAATAATCTCTTGGAACTTTTAAAAACAAGTTATGAATTATCGGATGAAGAATTACTGTCATTAATCCGTAACCAAAAGCGCACAACAAAATGAAGATAAGAATTCGAAACAAAAAAAGATATTTTTTAACAATTTTACTAACAAACCCATTTATATTATCCCCAAAAAGAACTAAGCATGTCGCGACAAATGCTAAGGAAATCTCATCGCTGTAGAGTTGGNTAAGATTAACAAAATATAGATTTANATCTACAATATAGTTCCAAAAATTCATAAACTACCTCCTTAAAATCTTTGAAAAGTNATANAACCAGAAAAATTATCAAATTTCATTATCATCTTTTATCAAGTTTTCTCGCAATCCATTTTAAACAGTCAGACGAAACTTCATCAAATTCTTGACCAGACATTAACCAATGTCCAAATTTGGGATATTCAATATAATCTGAAACATCAGCAATCATTCGTGCCACTCCTCGAGCAATACCAATTGGAGTAACTGTATCCCGTTGAGCGCCAATCACTAATACAGGACATTTAATTTTTGTTTCGTCTAAAGAAGAAGCTCTCCGACGGTCAAAGATAGGAAAGCCAATCTCAACACCAACTCGACCAGACTCCGCAGAGGAAGTTAACTCAAATATTTCCCAAGCTTCTGATATTGGCAAATGACCTAAAGCACCGAACCGAGCAGATGAAAACCTTGGTTTGTGAACTTTTTTCCAAAACCGCCAAACAAGTAGATTTCTAAAAAATAGCCTTAAAACTGAGAGAGAAATTGCATTAATCCCCCTTGGCGCCGCGGGAGCTAGGCATACGCCCAGCTTTCCATAGCCTCTTTCCATCAACTTTAAAGCCAGTAATCCTCCCATAGAATATCCAACAATTATTGGCTGCAACCCAAAACTCTTTATTAGAGTTTCTAGATCATCTACATAATCTATAAGACCTACTTTTTCAAAACCAACAAGACTATCACCGGGGCCGTGGTGCCTTAGGTTTGGTACCACAACACAAAAATTGTTTTCTAAAAATAACTCTTTGTACGCATCCCATACCCTATTGTTACTTCCAAATCCATGGATCAAAAGCACTATTTCTTTGTTCATTTATTTTATTTCCCGAACCCAATGATAGTTTTGTATTCAACTACAATTAAAATTGAATATGAGGAGTTAATCTTATAACGTTTAAACATAGACTAAATAAGCCTATCAAATAACTTTTTGTAATTCACCAGTAAAGAAAAAAACGGAAGGTCATCTAAAATTTCTTATAAAAACGAACTTGACATAATTATACGTACCTTCACATCCGGCAAACCGAAAGTTGCTCTGAATAAAGCACTTAAACTTAGGAGTGTTACGTCGCATCCTGATCTGTCTAATACTATAGGGATAATCTATAGATCTCTTCAAAAATGGGATTTGGCTTTAAAAGAATATAATAAGGCACTTCTACTTCAGCCTAATAACTCAAGCTATTTAAATAATAAAGCAAACGTTTTACGAGAGATGGGACAATTAAACGATGCAACCAAATTTTATAAATTAGCATTACAATTTAATCCAACTAGTGTTCGTTACTGGTGCAATTTAGCAAAGGTATGTAACGAAAATAATAAATTCCAAAATGCCGAAAAAGCTGCAAAAAATGCTTTGAAAATTGACCAAGAAAGCATAGAAGCCCTTAATAATCTAGGTTTAGCTTTGGAAAATCAAAACAAACCTCAGCAAGCCTTAGAAATATATAAGAATGCCTTAGAGGCTAGTCCCGAAAATGCCATTATTAATTGCAACATCGGGAAACTGTATTTCGTCATTAACGAAATTCAACAAGCAACTAAATTTATAAAAAAATCGATTTCACTGAATCCAAATCTCGTAGAGCCATATTATAATCTATGCGAAATTTATGATAAGACAAATCAAATTGACCAATTTGCTAAGACATTATCTTTGGTTCCCAATGCGTTAAATAAGGACCCTTCGATTCAATTAAAAAAAGGACAATTAAAATTTAGAACTAAACAATATATTGAGTGCATTGACTTATTGGATGGTATAGATGTGCAAAAATTACCAATCACAAAAAGAAGCATCCTCCATGAATTATTAGGAAAAAGTTTGGATTACATGCAGAACTTCGACAAGGCTTTTTTTAACTTTACTCGTATGAATGAGATCAATTTTGATATGGCTTATAACTTTGAAATTCAGGCAGAGCCTTACAAAAAAAATATAGTTAACCTCATACATAACTTTACAGAACAAACTTACAGTCCTAAAAATAACTCAGAACCTAAAGAGAAAGGCTCACCGACATTTATAATAGGGTTCCCAAGATCAGGAACTACCTTACTGGATACTGTTCTTCGCAGTCATCCCGACATCGAGGTTATAGAAGAAAAACCCTTGATCGATACTGTAATATCTTCACTCAATGAGCCAGTGAGCCCAAATACTCTCACTAAGCTATCCCAAACACAATTAATTAAACTCAGAAACCTTTATGAAGAAGAGTCTAAAAAATTAGTGAAGCAAATCCAAAATGGACAAATAATTATTGATAAGTTCCCGCTGAATATTATCCATGTACCTTTAATTAATGCGTTATTTCCGGAGAGCAAATTTATTCTAGTGATTAGGCACCCATGTGACTGCGTCTTAAGCTGCTTTATGCAGAATTTTGAACTTAACGAAGCCATGGTAAATTTTCTTAGCATAAAAGATACGGTTGCTTTGTACTGTAATGTTATGAAACTCTGGTCGATATATTCGGAACAATTAATTTTGAATGTGGAGATAGTCAAGTATGAAAACTTAGTTTCAAACTTTGAAGAAACCTCAAAAAAAATTTTGAATTTCTTAAGTTTGGAGTGGGATGACAACCTTTTGAAATTTTACGAGACAGGAAGAGCGAGAAATAAGATAATGACGCCAAGTTATCATCAAGTTACCGAAAAAATTTATACCTACGCAACTGACCGGTGGAAAAACTACTCCAAGAACTTGAAAACAGATATAAATCCTCTAAAACCGTGGCTAAACTATTTTTCATACCACGAAAAAAATTAATACATCTTAAAAATCTACTTATAACTTTCCATGGTTGGGCAAGAACACACCAAATTTCGATCGCCATAGGCATTATCTACTCGATTTACCGGCGACCAATATTTGTCAACACGAAAGGCACCAGGCGGGTAACAAGCTTGTTCGCGGGTATAAGGTCTATCCCCCCAGTCACCAATCAAATCCTCTACCGTATGTGGTGCATTCTTCAACGGGTTATTCTCCGCGTCAATCTTACCCTCCTCGATATCCTTATATTCATCAAAAATTGCAAGCATTGCATCGCAAAACCTATCAATTTCGGCTTTAGTTTCGGACTCCGTGGGTTCAATCATCAAAGTGCCGGGGACAGGCCAACTCATGGTCGGCCCATGAAAACCGCAATCAATGAGCCTTTTTGCTATATCATCAACTGTCACATTACTTTTTTCTTTCATTGGCCTTGTGTCTATAATGCACTCATGAGCCACTCGGCCGGTCGGGCCTTTAAATAAAACGGGATATGATATACTCAATCTTTTGGCAATGTAATTTGCATTCAAGATAGCTATTTTAGTAGCTTGGGTAAGTCCTTCTCCTCCCATCATTAAAATATAAGCCCAACTGATAG
The DNA here is from genome assembly GCA_002705045.2 of Paracoccaceae bacterium. Classification (GTDB taxonomy): domain Bacteria; phylum Pseudomonadota; class Alphaproteobacteria; order Rhodobacterales; family Rhodobacteraceae; genus JAYZEV01. The sequence continues at coordinate 8,396 of PAHT02000073.1, forward strand.
GCAATAGTGACGGGGACCCAAATGCTGCCGCAGATACGGAATTAGAAGTCTCCGAAGAATTAGGATCTTTTGGTAAAAAAGGTTCAAGATGAGATCGAACCCCAATTGGCCCCATACCTGGGCCGCCACCGCCATGAGGAATGCAAAATGTTTTATGCAAATTTAAGTGACTAACATCACCGCCAATTTTTCCGGGTTGGGCAATACCCACCATTGCATTCATATTTGCCCCATCAATGTACACCTGTCCTCCATGATTATGTGTTATTTCACAAACTTCTTTAACAGTCTCTTCGAAAACACCGTGAGTTGAAGGATATGTAATCATACAAGCAGCAAGATTTTTAGAGTGCTGCTTTGCCTTAAATTCAAAATCTTTTAGATCAATATCCCCATTTTCAAGTGAGGATACAGGCACCACGTTATATCCAACCATCTGAGCAGATGCCGGATTAGTACCGTGTGCAGATTCGGGTATTAAACAAATATTTCGATGACCATCGCCATTGCTTTTGTGAAAGGAACGTATTGCAAGCAATCCAGCATATTCACCTTGCGCCCCAGAATTCGGCTGCATTGAAATAGCGTCATACCCAGTAATTTGGCACAGTTTTTCTGAAAGGTCATTTATCATCTCTAAATAGCCNTCAGTTTGATTCTGNGGTGCNAATGGATGAATAAGAGAGAACTCTCTCCAACTCACNGGCATCATTTCNGCNGCAGAGTTTAACTTCATCGTACAAGANCCTAANGGAATCATTGCTCTNTCAAGAGCAAGATCTCGATCAGAAAGTCGTCGCATNTACCTCGTCATTTCNTGTTCTGCTCTATTCATATGAAANACNGCATGTTTGAGATANCCNGACTGCCTTATTAAACTATCAGGGATACGGTATTTAGGATTAAAATCTGAATCTTTACGATCTAAGCCAAAAGCTCGCCAAACAGACTCTATAGTTTCNGGCCGGGTTCGTTCATCAAGCGTAATTCCAATTCTCGTTTCACCTACTTGCCGAAAGTTTATTCCTTCATTGACACCTGCTCTCATAATAACCGCTTGAGCTCTTCCTACATCGACAGTAATTGTATCAAAAAANCTCTCTTGCTCAATCTTAAAACCTAAACTCTCAAGACCGATTGCCAGTCTGACAGTTTTACGATGAATTCTCTGAGCAATCGCTTTTAGCCCCTCAGGTCCATGAAACACCGCATACATTGAGGCCATGACTGCAAGNAGNGCTTGAGCTGTGCAGACGTTGGATGTAGCCTTCTCTCGTCTAATGTGTTGTTCGCGAGTTTGAAGAGCGAGACGATAAGCCCTATTTCCTTTACTATCAACCGAGACACCAACTATTCGACCTGGCAATGATCTTTTATATTTATCAATAGTCGCAATGTAAGCTGCATGGGGACCCCCGAACCCAACTGGAACACCAAATCTTTGTGTCGATCCAATTGCAATATCAGCATTCATAGCACCAGGCTCTTTGAGAATTGTTAAAGCAAGGATATCAGCCGAAATTATACCAATCCCATCTGACGAATGTATGGCATCTATTTGATCTGAAAAATCCTCGAGGTTTCCATATGTTCCGGGGTATTGAAATATAGCCCCAAAAAATCCACTGGTAAAATCTGTTTCCGTTACCTTACCAACAATAATTTCAATACCAATNGGNTCNGCTCTNGTTTTTAAAACNGCAATATTTTGCGGGTGACTATTTTCATCAACAAAAAATATTTTTGACTTCGATTTAGAAACCCTCTGCGCCATAACCATCGCCTCTGCAGCAGCTGTAGCCTCATCCAACAAGGATGCGTTGGCAATATCTAGGCCAGTTAAATCCGAAACCATAGTTTGAAAATTCAAAAGAGCCTCTAATCGACCTTGCGCAATTTCCGGCTGATAAGGGGTATATGAAGTATACCATGCTGGATTTTCTAAAATGTTTCTCTGTATAGCAGGTGGTGTGACAGTACCATGATAACCTTGACCAATAAGAGAAATAAGTACCTTATTTTTTGAGGCTGTTTGCCTCAAATGATACAAAACCTCTCTTTCNGATTTTGCTCTTTCCCACTTTAAAACATCTAATTGTCGAATATCTTTTGGAACTGTATCATCTATTAATTGATCAAGGCTTTTAACTTCTAATAACGCGAGCATTTCTTGAATTTCTTCACCGGACGGTCCAATATGTCGTCTGTTTGCAAAATCGTAAGGTAANTAGTCTGTTGGTTTAAATGGCATGTAATGCTCCCATACTTAAAAAATTCTTAAAGCACCTTAACTNACAAATGCATCATATTGTTCCTTAGTCATCATAGTGTCTAAATCACCCTCACTTATTGAGTCCAATTTAAAAAACCAACCCTCACCCATTGGATCAGAGTTTACTAGGCTTGGATCTTCAACAATGGCTTCATTGACTTCAACTATTTTACCATTAAGCGGCGCCAGAATATCTGATGCCGCTTTTACACTTTCAATAACGACAACTTCATCATCTTTAGAAACTTCNGTTCCAACTTCNGGTAATTCAACAAAAACCAAATCACCTAATTGTTCTGCTGCATGCTCGGTAATTCCAACAACTGCAACGTCACCATCCAATCGAATCCACTCATGCTCTTCTGTATACTTCATAGCCTACTCCTTAATTCTTAATTTATATTTTGTCTTTACAAAGGGAAGAGAGGTCACCAGTGCAGGCATTCGCTTCCCGCGTACCTCTGCAAAAATCTCATTATCAATCTTTGCAAAACTACGCTTTATNTAAGCCAGAGATATCGGTTTCTGTAACGTTGGACTAAATCCGCCAGACGTAACTGCGCCGATACTCACTTCGCTTTCCATCGTCTCAAATAATTTANAGCCTTCTCTAATTGGGGCACGCTCTTTTGGAAATAAAGCCACTCGTTTCAGCTCACTGCCGGATTGAAGCTGGTTAAGGATAACGTTATCTCCGATAAACCCCGTTTGTTTATTACCAACAATTCTTCTAGTTTTGTGAATTGCCCAATTTAACGATGCCTCAACAGGTGTGGTCNTATCATTCAANTCATTTCCGTANAAACACAANCCAGCCTCAAGCCTCAAACTATCTCTTGCACCTAGACCAATTGGCCAGACAGACTNACTAGAAAGTATCTCATCAACTATNCGGATTACATCATCATTAGGAATCGAAAGCTCAAATCCATCNTCACCCGTGTAACCAGATCGAGACACCCAACAGTCAGCTTCAAAAAGCTTTATTGTTCTAACATCCAAAAAAAACATTTCAGAAACATTCTTATTTATTCCCTCTAAGACTGATGAGGCTAAAGGGCCCTGCAAAGCAATTAAAGCTCGATCATCTAANAACTTAATNTNACATTTATCTCCAATTTTATTATTCAAATGAGATACATCATTAAATTTCCTAGAAGCATTCACCACAAGGAAAAAGTGATCTCCTCGATTTGCCACCATTAAATCATCGGANAGACCTCCTTCTTCATTGGTAAAGAATGAATAACACTGTCTACCTTCTCTTAAATTAGACAAATCGCANGGCATTAGTTTTTCCAAACACCGGGCTAACTCGACTTGATCCCCTCTCTTAGAACTGACTTTAATTTGTCCCATATGACTAACATCGAACAGACCCGCGGCGGCCCTTACTTGAAGATGCTCTTTCATCACTCCGGTGGGATATTGNACAGGCATNTTATAACCAGCAAAGGCCACAAATTTTGCTCCTAACCGCTCATGCATATCAAANAGTATTGTTTTTTTTACTTCAGTCACTGTGCGTCTCTCCAAAGAAGTATTAAACTCCTTTATTGCCGACAATTTTATATCATCGACCCAACGCCTCCTCTGTCCAACTGCCTGAGATTGTTATCCCTTCGGCGAACCAATGCGGTTTCTCTCCAGAGTTTCATGCCGTATCGGTCCGTTTTGCCTGAGAGTTTCCGAGGCGGTTGCTCCTTCGGCCTTGAGGGTTTACCCAATGTCTCCCGATACAGAATAGTTATATGAAAAATACTCAAGTTAAGCAAGAATGTTTTACTTAAGCGGTCCAACGACTAGGATTTTGGCAAGCCAAGAATTTCCAAACCCTCCATTAATATCTCTTTTATTATAGTTGGAGCAAACTTTTCATAATCCTTAACTGTCTTAACTGCTGTTCGAACCTCAAGATATTCAGCCAATACAGCTTTACC
>PAHT02000022.1 GCA_002705045.2 Paracoccaceae bacterium
AATATTTCGTTATCTGTAGAATTAAATTGAGTATATTCTTGGAGAAAGTACTTTGTAGCTAGCGTTAATTATTGTTGGACTCGGTATCGTAGCACTCTTATTGTGGCTTCTATTAAAGCCGTCACATAATATCTCCAGTAATTCCTCTGAACCAGTTTTAAATAATAATACTTATATCAAGGTCATTCTAACGATCATTGCGGTGGCTACGTCAATTATTGCGTTACAGGGTCTATTAAATTAGACGGTCATAACAAAAGAATGGAAGCCGTTTTAGAATTCACTAGTCCCGTAAAGATCGCTTGCTCAATAACCACTGTTATAGACAAAGGCACAACCATACGTTCAATATAAAAAGATAATGCAAACATTATTTGTTTTTTTATGAGAAAATATAAAAAAGCTAATAACAAACTAAGCCTATAAGAACTTTAAAAATTTTGCAAATTTAGTTGCATGTAAATTAATCAAATGACATAGTTGCACTATGAGAATAGTTGAGCAACTTCGCAAACCAAAATCAATAGATAATCATTTAAGTATGATTAATTTTCATAGGAGAGAACTCGAACCAATTCTCAAAATTTATGGTCAAATGGTTTCTTCAGGAGAGTGTCGAGATTATAGTATATCTTCCTCTTTTTCTAGTGCCATCTTTTCAGTATTTAGACGCTCAACTGAAACACCGTTGTACATGATTGTAAAGACTCCAAAGCTTTCAAAGCGAGGAGGCATGTACTCGGTCATAGCTATGAATGGACAAATTATAAAGCAAGGAAAGGACTTAAACAGAGTTTTACAGATATTGAATAAAAAGTTGTTTAAAATAGTATAGAAATATCCAAAATTACTAAGTGTCTTAACTTTCATCAGGCCATGACGTAAAAGGAAACGGGGGCAAATCACTTTTCCATAAACAAAATGCAATTGCAGTCGATGTCCAAGTAATTAGCCTACCAGAGAACCTTTGAATATGCTCATTCGGTTCAGCTTTAAATACTACCCAAAGAAATTGTAGCAGCGTCAAAAACCATAACAAGGCTTCTGCAAAACCATAGCCGAACAAAACGACAATTGAAAATACTGCCCGGACCCATTTACTTCGCCGAGGGTAATAATCAATTGGATTACCTTGATCACTCATTTTATCTCTCCTTACACATAATCTAGTAAAAAACTTTACACCGAAACTTACAACATATTAAATTATATATTATTATAAATTTCTGAATTTACTCTTTATATAAGGATTCTTATGAGAAATTTCCACTTTCCTGGCCGATCTCCAACGTATTGCACCAACGGGATGGTTGCTTGCTCACACCCAATTGCATCCAAAACCGCTTTAATTGCTTTGGAAAAAGGGGGTAATGCCGTTGATGCTGCTATAGCGGCTGCTCTTGTATTACCAATTTGTGAGCCCCAAATGACAGGGCTTTATGGCGATATGTTTGCGCTACTTAATCACCCAAAACGGGAGACTGTAATAGGTTTAAATGGATCTGGTAAATCGCCAAGTGGACTAGATGCTGAGCTGCTCAGGGAACAAGGGATAAGAAAAGTTAATGCTAATAGCCCACATTCGGTTACTCTTCCAGGTGCAATCCTAGCCTTCGAGACACTTGCAAATGATTTCAGCAAGCTAGGATTAGCTGAGGCTTGTAAGTCTGCGATCTATTATGCCGAACATGGAGTTCCCGTAGCACCTCGAGTCGCTTTTGATTGGAAAAAAGATTTTAATAACCTTTCCAATCATGGAAAAACTTACTACTCAATTAATGGTCTTCCTCCAACAGCTGGCCAGATTTTTAAAGCACCTAAGCAAGCTGAAGTTCTTAGAAAAATTGCTAAGCATGGAGCTAAGGGGTTTTATGCCGGCGATGTTGCTGAAGACATAATAACCTCGCTACAAAATTTAGGCGGATTACATACACTAGACGATCTGAATAATGTTGTTTGCGAGTATGTGACCCCAATAAGCACCAATTATAATGGCGCATCGTTAATAGAACTTCCACCCAATGGTCAAGGAGCAACGGCATTATTATTGGCAAAAATCCTAGAGAATTTTGATTATTCTTGTTTTGATCCACTAGGTCACGAACGTGTCCACCTAGAAGCAGAAGCCTCGAAGCTAGCTTACACCGCTCGAAATAAATTTATAGCGGACCCAAACTATTGTACCACAGACATAGCAACGTTTTTCAGTAGTCAGACTGCGACAGAATTAGCAAAAAAAATTGACATGCAGAGAGCAACACCAAATTTAGCCAGCCAAACCGAGGAGGTTCACCTAGATACAGTTTTAATAACTGTCGTAGATAATGATCGCTGTGCTATATCCCTAATTTTTTCAATCTTTCACTCTTTTGGCTCTGGTCATGCTTCAGAGAAATATGGCCTGATATTTCAGAATCGTGGCTCAGGATTTACCCTTGAAAAAGATCATCCCAATGAGCTTGCTGGAGGAAAACGACCTTTACACACTATCATCCCAGCAATGGTTCAGAAAAATGATGAGCTGCTACTTGTCTACGGTGTCATGGGAGGACAATATCAACCCGCCGGCCACGTAAGAATTCTATCTAATCTAATCGATTATGGATTAGATATTCAAACTGCAATCGATCTTCCTAGGAGCTTTTCAGACAGTTCAGGCCTGCTACTCGAACACGGCTATAATAGAAAAATAGCAGATCAATTGCAGACCCTAGGTCATAATGTTCTGAGGCCAGACACCCCACTTGGCGGCGCTCAGGCTATATTTATTGATAATGAACTCGGGGTTTTAATTGGTGGTTCTGATCCCCGAAAGGATGGCCTGGCAATCGGTTACTGAGATTTTCAACTAAACTAGTTAAGCCTATCCACGAACTTGTATTTGCCGTCGGCCATTTTTCCAAACAGCTCGTGTACCTCAGGATGATCTACTGGCTCGCCGCTTTCGTCATGAATCAAATTCTGTTCTGATACATAAGCTATGTAATAACTAGTTTCATTCTCAGCTAATAGATGATAGAAAGGTTGATCTTTTTTTGGTCTATAATCTTCTGGAATGGAATTCCACCATTCATCAGTATTATCAAAAGTGGGATCCACATCAAAAATAACACCCCTAAACGGATGTATCTTATGCTTTACCACCTGTCCAATTGAGAATACTGCTTTACGACTAATCATGGATTCGACCTCCTACTGAATTAAATAAACCGCTTAATTTTAAAAGTCCACAAAAAGACTATTAAATAGGTAGTGGTTTTCATGTAAATTGTCTATATGACTCTATGTAAATAATTTAGAGTAATTCAAATGCGATTTTTTTTTATATTTCTATTGGTAGTAATTAACTCTTGCAGTCTAATTCCTAAAAAAAATTTTTCTCAAAATCACGCCTGTTCAATCTTGGATAGTAACCGATCCTGGAAACGGGCTGTAACAAAAACCACTCAGAAATGGGGTGTTTCGCCAGGGATGCAATTATCCTTCATATTAACTGAGTCAAATTTTCGCCCTCGTGCGAAAACTCAAAAAACATATTTTCTTGGATTCTTCCCTACAGGCCGATTATCGTCAGCATTCGGCTATGCTCAAGCTATCGACTCAACGTGGGAGACTTATCAAAAAAAATCTGGTAATAGATTCTCTAGTCGAACAAGTTTTTCTGACTCCGTTGACTTTATTGGTTGGTACGCAACGGAAACGAATAGAAAGCTAAAACTTAGAAAGTCAGATGTATTTAACCAGTATCTTGCATATCACCAAGGTCACACAGGATTTAAACGTGGGACCTATAAACAGAAACCTAATTTAATTAAAGCGGCAAAACGAACTGAAAACAACGCTGTAAAATATAACTCGCAATTAAAAAATTGTCTCTGATAGGATTCTGATATAGTTACCTACAGGATATTTTCAGTAGATAAAAAATCCTCTAGCTTCGAAATATCGAGAGAATTTAAAAGACCAATTGAACTGAGCCAAGCATTGGCTTCAGATAATTTTACAAAGTTAATTTTACAAAGTTTACTTCTTCCAAACCGCGCCTGGCTTATCAACTCACACCTAACAAGAACCTGGACGTGTTTTGAAGCTGATGCAATTGTTATTTTTGTTTTTTTTGCTATCACACCTACCGTTAGATCTTGAGAAACGAGCAATGAAAGAATAGACCGCCGATGCGGGTCTGAAAGGCAAAAGAAAATTTTGTCTAGGTCCTCGTGTTGAATTTTAAATTGCTCCACTTATGATAAAGTTATCCATGACATTTAATTTGATAAAATTTTAAAAATTAAACATTCAACCGATTGGTTGAATATTGTCAACAAAAATTAAAGACAAGCTATAATTTAATATTTTGAAACAAAACCACTAGTTAAATACAAAACAAAAGTAAAATTTAAAATAAAAATAAAACTGAAAAAAATAAATAAATAAATTCAATGGCTTATGTGGTAGCAATCTTTACAATTATTTATTGACTATCTGTATAGCAATCAATAGATTATGAGCAGGATTTTAGCCAATTGCGAGAATTCCCGCAATTGAAAAAAAGACGTTAGGGAGAAATCTGCAGAAAGCAATATTCAAATGCCGGCAGCAGAACAAAAAAAAATCAAAGCCCTTCAAGAAAAAATCTTGGTGGCAAGAGAAAGTGGTGAGGAAAGTACGGTAACACCGTCGGCACACAATGGTGCAAACTATGCTTGGAGGATGGTCCTAGAACTAGTAATTGGTTTGGTATTAGGTTTTGGAATTGGCTACGGACTAGATTACTGGCTTGGAACAGCTCCTATCATGATAATGATAATGTCACTATTTGGATTTGGAGCCGGAGTAAAAACTATGATGAACACTGCTTCGGAATACTCTAAAATAGAGTCAGAGATGAAGAAAGAGGAGTATAAATTTTTTGAAAGAAAGTAACGAAAGTCAGTTTAATATTCATCCAATGGATCAATTCATTATTGAGCCAATTCTCTCTGGCGGCGAAGGCCTTCAATGGTACTCTTTTACTAATCAAGCGTTGTGGATGTTGTTCAGTCTTGTTGCAATAGCTTTGCTTTTTATTTTTGGCATTAGAAAGAATGAAGTTGTTCCAGGACGACTTCAGTCAATCGCTGAAATTTTGTACACTTTTGTTAGAAAAATGGTTTTAGACATTGCCGGTCCAGAAGGACTAAAATATTTCCCGTATGTGTTCACTCTCTTCATATTTATTTTGTTTGGAAATATTTTAGGACTTTTACCATATAGTTTTACAACGACTAGTCATATAGCTGTCACAGGAGTGCTTGCATTGGCAGTATTCATTTTTGTAACAATTTTGGGATTTGTAAAAAATGGATTCAAATTTCTTGGCCTATTTTGGATTTCTAGTGCGCCACTTGCTTTGAGACCAGTATTACTGATAATTGAGGTCATCTCTTATTTTGTACGACCCGTCAGTCATTCAATTAGATTGGCCGGAAATATGATGGCCGGACATGCCGTTATTAAGGTTTTTGCCGGTTTTGCCGGGGCGTTAGGGGTAGGAGCAGTCGCTCCTATAGTAGCAATAATGGCCGTATACGGTCTAGAAATGTTAGTAGTAGTAATACAGGCCTATGTATTTACAATTTTAACATGTGTATACCTGAATGATGCACTTCATCCAGGACATTAACTTTAGAAAAGGAAAGAGACCAATGGAAGGTGATATAGTAGAGATGGGAAAATTTATTGGTGCAGGTCTTGCCTGTACTGGTATGGGGGGTGCTGCAGTTGGCGTCGGGCATGTTGTAGGAAACTTTTTAGCTGGAGCACTGCGAAATCCCAGTGCGGCTCCCGGTCAAACAGCCACAATGTTCATAGGAATTGCATTTGCAGAAGCCCTCGGAATTTTTAGTTTTCTTGTAGCGCTTCTACTTATGTATGCGTGAAAATATGAGTAATTCTCACCATTCATTGAAAGTGAGCTAGAGAAATGGCTTCCAATAATAACGCTGAGGTATCCTCCGGAGGAATGCCTCAGCTAGACTTCAGTACTTTTCCAAATCAAGTCTTCTGGTTAAGTGTGACCATTTTTTGTTTATTACTGATGGTACGCTTTATCATTATTCCTCGAATGGATAATATTCTAGCCAATCGACGAAAGGTCGTCGAGGAAGATCTTGTTGGTGCTGAAAAATTCCGTGAAGCCGCTGAGGAACTTGAAAAATCAATTACTCAAGAAATGGACCAATCAAAAGCGCGAGCCAATGAAATGTTGGCAAAGAGCAAAGAGAAAATAAAACAGAATAGACAAAAAGGTCTTATTGAAGCCGAAGAAATGACCAAAACGCTACTATCAGACTCTGAGAAAGTGATAGTAACAATGCAAAAAGAGGCAAATAAAAAAATTGAAAAAATATCAGCTGAACTTGCGCCTGAGATAATAAAGAAATTATCTCCGGAAAGATAATTTTTCAATATCCGGAAAGAGAATGATAAAAATGAGATTAAAATATTTGCATCAAATTATTTCACTTGCGACTCTAACCGTCGCCACATATTTAGGTTTGGGAACAGCGTCCTGGTCTGGTTCAGACGCCCCTTCATTAAGCTTGAACAATACAAATTTTGTTGTTTCAGTTGCCTTTATCGCATTTCTAGCAATACTTTTCTATTTAAAAGTACCAGGTAAAATCTCGAGGTTACTAGACGACCGCTCTAAGTCAATTGAAGATGAAATAAATAATGCGAATTCAATTTTGGAGGAATCAAAAACTATGTTAGCGGATCTCGAGCGTGAGCATAAACTCAATATCGAGAAAGCTAAAAAAATTCTGATTGATGCAGAATCTGAGGCAAAAAATCTTTTGGTTAACGCGAAAAGGGAAGTTCGGCTGTCTATCGAAAGAAAGGTTAAACTAGCAGAGGACCAAATCAAAGCATCTGAAGCTTCGGTGATTAAGGACATCAAAGATAAGGCCGTAGATCAATCAATTTTACTTGCTGAGGCAACCTTATTAAAAACCGCCAAAACAAAGATGAAGGATAGTGAAATAAATAAATCATTAGAAGACATCGAGTCTGGATTAAAAAGACTTTAATTCTAAATTCCAAACATAGTTCAACGCGAAAGTTTACCTTTAAGAAGTTGGACAATCTGTAATTGGGAGGTTTGTTTTTGTTGCTAACCGTTTTCAACATTACGCTTTTTCAAAATCTAACTTATTTCTAATAGGAGAAATAGATGAAAAAAAGATTTAATGTTCTAGGCATTGGAAACGCCATGGTTGACATCTTAATCAAATCAACTGAGGAATACCTTTCAAAAAACGATATAAAAAAAGGTGTAATGCAGCTAGTGAATTTAAAAAGATCACAAGCGCTTTATAGTAATTTTGGATCTGAAACCGAAATTCCCGGTGGTTCAGGCGCAAACACGATTTACGGATTAGCAACGCTTGGCATTTCTACTAGTTACATCGGCAAGGTAAAAGATGATTTTCTTGGTAATCAGTTTAGATCTGATCTCCTAAATGCTAATATTCATTATGCTACACAACTAAGCAGCAAAAAAACCACAGCCGAAACAGGAAGATGCGTCGTATTCATCACACCAGACGGAGAAAGGTCTATGAATACGTATCTAGGTGTTACAGAACACCTAAGTGAAGATGATATTCATACCGATAATATTAGACAATCTGAATGGATATATCTTGAGGGATATCGTTTTGATGGTCGAGATAGTGAACTAGCCTTTGCCAAAGCAATTCGAATTGCTAAGGCCCACTCTTGCAAAATAGCCTTGACTTTGTCAGATCCTTTTTGCGTTCAACGTCATATAAAAGCATTTAAAAGAATAATTTATAACGATGTAGACTTGCTTTTTTGTAACGAAGCAGAATTAAAGTTACTTTATGGAACCTCAAACTTGGAAGATGCTATTAGAACAGGATCAAAGGACGTTCAGATATTAGTTTGCACGATAGCAGAGAGAGGTGCCGTCATTTCAAATAAAGAAAATATTATCTCGGTTCCAACGAAAAAAGTGACTGTCTTAGACACAACAGGTGCAGGCGACTTGTTTGCTGCAGGATTTTTAAATGGTATTATAAAGAAAAAAAGTATCAAAATATGTGGTCACATGGGGAATCTGGCAGCATCGGAAATTATCAGTCATCTTGGGGCTCGTCCCAGGACCAATCTTAAAGACTTATTTGAAGATAACATTACTCCATAATTAATTGTTAAATTAGTCTTTAATCGCCAACTTAAAAACATCCTCTAATACAGGCTCACAAGTAGTTATATCTTTTATCGAAAGATGGTTGTCCCTACATATATCAATTAATTTTTCAGTTGAAATTACTGTTCTGTCAAAGGATAATTCAAGCGAGCCATCGGATTTAATTTTTGGAATAACTGTAGTCGGAAAATTAGGCATTTGCACAATTTTTTTGTTTAAATGAATAATTAAAATCTTATTTTTAAGCCTGTGCAAAAGAGTTTTTGTTTTCCCAAATTCAACCAAAGAACCTTTATTCAATATTGCTATCCGATCACACATTTTTTGTGCTTCCTCAAGATAATGAGTTGTCAAAATAATTGTTTTTCCAGAGGAACGAAGTTCAAAAATATAGTTCCAAAGCATCTCCCTGAGCTCAATATCAACCCCAGCTGTTGGTTCATCCAATATCAAAATTGGTGGATCATGAACTAACGCTTTTGCTATAAGCAACCTTCGCCGCATCCCACCTGAAAGAGACCGAGCATACGCATTTTTCACGTCACTTAATCCAACTTTCTCAAGTATTTTGGTAGTTTCCCGCTCGCGCTTTCGAACACCAAATAAACCAGCTTGAATTTCCAGCGCCTCTCTTGGACTAAGGAAAGGATCCAAGTTAAGTTCCTGCGGAACAACTCCTAAAAAAGTTCTTGATTTTTCAGGATAAAGTTGTTGATCGTATCCACAAATTGAAATAATTCCAGAAGATTTATTTGTTAGGCCGGCAATAATATTTATTAGAGTTGATTTGCCCGCTCCATTCGGTCCTAAAAGGCCAAAAATAGATCCAGAAGGAATTGATAAAGACAACGAATGCAATGCTCTCTTTTTTTTTTTATTTATGTGATTATTGTAAACCTTAGAAACACCAGTTAGTTCAAGAGCATAATTCAATATTAATACCTTTTATAAATTATTATTGGTTATGAAATTATTGATTGGATTTACACCTCTTGGTAAGCTATTTGAAAAACGAATCTGGATCAACAAATATCAAAAATAAAATTAGTAAAGGTGATTTATGACTAATTTGGCTCAAGACACTGAAGAGGTGACGTCTCGAACGGTGTCGTGCAAAGGAGGCTCAAACAACATTAGTGAAGGTCATCCTAAAGTATGGTTAAAAATACCAGTGGGTAAAGATTATATTGTTTGTCCATACTGCGACAAAACTTTCATTTTGAGATTGTAGAAAGTCAAAATGAAATCTCTAACATTTAATTTTAATTGAAAAATCTTATGACAAACATTTTTGGCAATGGACATAAACTACATTTGATTGACGGGTCTGGATTCATTTTTAGAGCTTATCATGCACTTCCCCCGTTAATAAAGTCTGATGGCACACCAGTGGGAGCAGTGGCTGGTTTTTGCAATATGATTTTTCGAATGATAGAAAATAATTCTGGACCAAATGCGCCCACTCATATAGCTGTTGTCTTCGATCATAAGGGGAAGACATTCAGATCAAAAATTTACCCTGAGTATAAAGCAAATCGGCCTCCCGCGCCAGAAGACCTCATTCCTCAGTTTGAATTAATTAAACAAGCTACAGAAGCATTTAATTTACCGTCGATTGAAATCGAAGGGTATGAAGCAGATGATATTATTGCATCATACGCAATCCAAGCCTGTAACTTAGGTGCAGAAGTGACAATTGTATCCTCAGATAAGGATCTTATGCAATTAGTTCGCAATGGAATTTCTATGTTCGATACGATGAGAGATAAACTAATTGCCCGAGAACAAGTAATAGAAAAATTTGGCGTGACTCCAGAAAAAGTAATTGATGTTCAATCTCTGGCTGGCGATAGTACTGATAACGTTCCAGGAGCTCCGGGAATCGGTATTAAAACAGCCGCACAATTAATAAGCGAGTTTGGCGATCTAGATACTTTGCTAGAACAAACTGATAAAATCAAACAACCGAAAAGACGGCAAACATTAATACAAAATAAAAACCAAATTCTTGTATCTAGACAACTTGTTACACTAAAAACTGACGTCCCATTGCCACTATCTATAGAAGCATTAGAGAGGCAAGATCTGGAACCAGACATAATACTCAAATTTACCTCCAATATGGAATTTCGAACCCTAACAAAACGTATTTCAAACAAATTAAATATGTCCGATAATAACTACGATACGGAAACGAGCACAAGCAATAGTCAAAAAAGTAATACTTATCTGGAAAAAATACAACAACCGCCCTACTCGAACTACTCAGTGATTAACACAAAGCAGCAATTACAAGACTGGTCACGGAAAATCAAAGACCGAGGATATTTTGCTGTTGATACAGAGACAACTTCATTGAATGAAATTGAGGCCGAATTGGTTGGAATTTCATTATCCGTCGAGCTCGGAGAAGCGTGCTACATCCCACTTGCCCATATGGAAACAGGAAGTACTGTCGAAACGTTATTCGAACAAGTTAATTTGGCCCCAAATCAGCTACCAAAGGATGAAGTTTTAAAAATGCTGAAACCACTTTTAGAATCAGATCAGATACTAAAAATAGGTCAAAATATTAAATATGATGTGAAAATATTTAATAGGGTTGGAATTAATCTAACTTGCGTTGATGACACTATGCTTATGTCGTACGCATTACATGGAGGACTTCATCGACACAATATGAATGCTCTTGCTGAAATCTACCTAAAGCATGAGCCAATCAAAATACAGTCCTTATTGGGTTCTGGAAAAACAGCTCGAACTTTTGATAAAGTCCCTGTCAACATTGCAGTAAACTATGCAGCTGAAGATGCGGATGTGACACTGAGGCTCTGGTATATTTTTAAATCTAAACTGATAAAAAATAAAATGAATCATGTTTATGAACGGTTAGAGAGGCCAATGATAAAACTTTTGGCTGATATGGAATTAACAGGAATTTCCGTTGACAAAATACTATTAACTGGCATGTCCAACTCATTATCCTTTAGACTTGCTGAGTTGGAGGAGCAAATTCATACTTTAGCAGACCAAAAATTTAACGTTGGTTCACCCAAACAATTAGGAGAAATCCTATTTAATAAAATGAACCTTCCCGGGGGGAAAAAAAACAAAAATGGTGCCTATTCTACAAGTGCCGAGATATTGGAGAGCATAGCAGCAACTGGAAACGAGTTCACCGAAAAAGTATTAGATTGGCGCCAAATGGCAAAGCTAAAATCAACATATACAGACGCCTTAAAAGATCACATTAATAGTCAAACAAATAGAGTTCATACCTCTTATAATATTTCGGGCACATCCACTGGTCGCCTCTCATCAGCAGAACCAAATTTGCAAAATATACCAATTCGCACAGAGGAGGGAAGACGAATTCGTCAAGCATTTATCGCAAAAAACAATTGCCTTCTGTTAAGCCTGGATTATAGTCAAATTGAACTAAGGATTCTTGCCCACGTAGCAAATATCCCCAGCTTAAAACTTGCATTTGCTAACAATGTAGACATTCATGCACTAACAGCCTCTGAAATGTTTAATGTGCCTCTAAATGAAATGACCCCGGACATAAGGCGGAAAGCCAAAGCTATAAATTTTGGCGTTATTTACGGTATCTCTGCGTTTGGTTTAGCAAACAACTTACGGATTCCTCGAGATCAAGCGAAAATCTTCATTGAAACCTATTTTGAACGGTTTCCCCAGATAAAGGAGTATATGGATGCAACTATTAACCTAGCTAAAAGAAATAACTACGTTGAAACATTATTTGGACGAAGAATCCACACACCCAATATAAATAGCAAAGGCCATGAAGCTGGTTTTGCACAACGAGCAGCAATAAATGCACCTATTCAAGGTTCTGCAGCTGACATCATAAGACGGGCAATGATCCGAATACCAAAAATCTTAGCGTCTAACTCTTTATCTGCTCGTATGCTTCTTCAAGTACACGATGAACTGATATTTGAAGTTCCTGAAAATGAAGTAACCAAAACTTCAAAACTCGTAAAAGAGGTCATGGAAACTGCTTGTGAACCTTTTTTGAAACTTAATGTTCCCCTAGTAGTCGAAGCTGGATTTGGGAAAAACTGGTCTGAGGCTCACTAAGCGATAGAGATCATCAATAACTTCCTCTAATGTTATCGAAATATAATTAACGCATTTTCTTTAACTTATCTTCAACTACTTTTAACGTCGCCTTATCACGGTAACGAGCTACAACGTTAGTGCCATGATTGCCTTCAAAGTTAAAAGGATAGGAACCGATCGATCCATCTGGAAAATTGACTGCTAAAATCTCTAATTTTTTTGCAATTTCACTCTCCGGCTTCAAAAATTTAACTGAAACGGACAACAATGGAGTTCCTCCCACTAACGAGGGTAAAAGTGATTCAACCATCACTTCAAATATTGATGGAACCCCAGCCATAACATAAACATTCTCCAAGAAAAAACCAGGGGCCTTGGATATGGGGTTGTCAATCAAAACCGCCCCATCTGGTACTGTTGCCATTTTGAGTCGAGCCTCGTTTAATGAACTCTCACCATCGCTATAGTTGGTACTGAGAAGTCGTTTTGCATCTTCCCTCACACTTAATCCAACTTTGAAAGCATGCGCAATCGCATCTGCTGTTATATCATCATGAGTTGGCCCAATGCCTCCACTTGTGAAGACGTAAGTATGATTCATTCTTAGACTATTTACAGCGGCGACAATATCATCTTTAGAATCAGAAACAACTCTTACCTCAGCCAAATTAATACCAACGCCAGTCAGTTTACTTGCAATGAACTGCGTATTCGTATCTTGTGTGCGCCCTGACAAAATTTCGTCTCCAATAACGAGCATAGCCGCATTAGGTTGGGTTACGTTTGCACTAGCAGTTGACATTTAAGCTCCCATCTTAATACTCTTCACTAATAGATTAGTTACGTGCCGTCTTGTAAGTTTTGGACTGATTTTAAAATTCCAAGGTTAATGTTTTTCGTAGGGTTAATGCTAGCATTTGATTAAAGTTAAATAAAGTATCAAATTTAGTAATTCCAGACTTCGAATTAATGTAGCAATTTAGTTCTTTTAACAGCACAATTATTTTCTTTTTAATTAACATAGTTATTTGCAAAAATTTGTATTTTAATATATGGGCAGAGCAACTTCTTAAAACTAATCATATGAGATTAAAAATTGAGTCCAATTAGAGTAAATACAGACGGCATACGAATACACTCAAAAGAAGAATTTTTTGGTATGCGAAAATCGTGTATCCTCGCTGCCAAAACTTTGGATATGATTGGAGACTATGTAGTCCCCGGCATCTCCACAGAAAAACTTAATGAGATTTGTCATGATTTTATGACTAGTAACAATGCAGTTCCAGCAACTCTTGGCTATAGGGGGTTTCCAAAATCCTGCTGTATATCGATAAATCATGTAGTTTGTCATGGTATACCCGGGGAAAAAAAATTAAAGGATGGCGATATCCTAAATATCGATGTGACATGTATTCTGGACGGCTGGTACGGTGATACAAGCAGAATGTATGTGGCTGGAAAATTACAACGAAAAGCTGCCCGATTAATTGAGGTTACTCACGAGTCTCTGATGAGGGGAATTAACGCAGTAAAGCCAGGTAACACTTTTGGTGATATTGGCGCCACCATACAAAAATACGTTGAGTCAAACAAAATGTCCGTTGTTAGAGACTTCTGTGGTCATGGACTTGGAGAGATGTTTCATTCAGCTCCAAATGTGCTTCATTATGGTTCAGCTGGAACCGGACCTAAACTTGAACCAGGAATGTTTTTTACAATTGAGCCAATGGTGAATTTAGGTAGCCCTGATACCAAAATTCTCGCTGATAATTGGACAGCGGTTACGAAAGATAAGTCATTATCCGCACAATTCGAGCATTCGATTGGGGTAACCGAAACTGGTTGTGAAATATTTACATTATCTCCCAAGAATATTTTCTTTTCTAATTCAACTTCTCGTTAAATTCTAGCATGATAATATCCCATAGCCACAAATTTATTTTTATTAAACCTAGGAAGGTAGCAGGGACAACAATTGAATTAAAATTATCTCCTTATTTAGAGGGCGGAGATCTGGCTACACCAATAGAACCTCATGAAGAGCATCTGCGACAATTAAAAAATGGAGTGATTATTGCCAAGATTCGTCAGCACAATAAGTTTGGACTACCATTAAGATTACGAGACCACTCAACATTAAAAAAGGCATACTTAACACTGGAAAAAAAAGTTCGGAATTATCGTGTTATTACAGCGTGCAGAAACCCATGGGACAGAGCAGTATCTCAGTTTTTTTGGTCTTATCGAAAAAAAAATATGCTCAAACAAGATTTTGCTACTCAGAAATATGCATTCAATAAATTTACAAAACTATATGGACCAACAAATTGGTTAAACCTTTTTTATGGCCGAAAACGACAACGCCAACTTAATAGTTCTCATCTTTACACAATTAACAACAAAGTTCGAGCGAACTTTGTTGTCCGTTATGAACATTTAGAAACAGATCTTTTTACTCTGAAAAAGTTATTGTGTTTTCCCGACGACACCCTTACCAAAAATTATACAACAAAATCTACATTTCGACCTGCAGAAAGCCGAAATTGGCAAAAATTTTATGACTCAGACACTAAAGACTTAGTCGAAAACTGCTGCGCACGAGAAATTCGTTGTTTTAATTATAGCTTTGAGGGTAATACGAAACTCTTAGGTCCTTATCTGACTCCAGATGTAAATTAAGTTTAATTCCTACCATGACAATACTTATATTTTTTTCCTGAACCGCAAGGACAAGCCGCATTTCTACTAACTCTTCCCCAGGTTTTTTTGTCTACTACATTACTATTAGAGTTTGTAAGAGGTTTTTGTGGTAACCCAGCATGTTGGTCTGATTCTATTACTTGCACAAAAGAAATAAACTTAGTCACGTCACCTCTCAACCGTTGTAAAAGATTATCAAAAAGTGAAAANGCCTCAGATTTGTATTCATTCAATGGATCTTTTTGAGCATAACCNCTAAAACTAACGACNGTNCTTAAATGCTCTAAAGTCAACAAATGGTCCTGCCACCCTTTATCTATCGTTTGTAAAACAACTTGTTTTTCGATCCTTCTCATTACTTCAGAACCATACAGACCCACCTTTTGNGCCATATGTCTATCAGAAGCCTCTGNGATCCGAGTGTTAATATCTTCAGGTCCTATAGTATCTTCATTTATCCACTCTTTCAGAGGTAAATCTAATGCCAACCTATTTCTCAATTCNTCTTGTAACTCATTTATGCGCCACTGTTCTGGGTATAAATCTTTAGACATATGAGCAACCACTAACTCATCAATTACATCGTATCGCATATCGCTAACTATTTCAGACAAATCATCAGCATCCATAATTTCCCTGCGCTGAGAAAAAATAGCTTTTCTTTGCTCATTCATTACGTCATCGTACTTAAGAATATTTTTTCTAATATCAAAATTTCGTGCCTCAACTTTGCTCTGGGCGCGCTCCAANGCCTTATTCACCCATGGATGAGCNATACTTTCACCTTCCTTCATGCCCAGCTTTGCCAACATCGACTCTAATTTTTCTGATCCAAAGATTCGCATTAAATCATCTTCTAAACTCAAGAAAAAAACGGTGCGTCCAGGATCACCTTGACGGCCAGATCTTCCCCTCAACTGATTATCAATTCGCCTACTTTCATGACGTTCTGTTGCTAATACAAATAATCCTCCAGCATCAATTGCTCTTTTTTTATCTGCCGCTATTGTTTCCTCAATAACCTTTCGAACCGCAATTGGATCTTCGGTCTGATTTTCTTCCTCAAGAGCTAAATTAACTCTCATTTCTACGTTTCCACCTAACTGTATGTCTGTTCCTCTGCCGGCCATATTAGTAGCTATGGTAACAGCACCGGAAACGCCTGCGTTAGCAATAATTTGTGCTTCCTGTTCATGGAACCTAGCGTTAAGAACTTGATGTGGGATTTTAGCATTCTTTAATATTTTTGAAATAATTTCTGATTTCTCGATAGAAGTTGTACCCACCAGCGTTGGTTGACCATTACGATGTGCAACTTCAATCGCATTAGCCACGGCTTCATACTTCTCCTTCGTTGATCTGAAAACCTGGTCATCTTCATCTTTTCGTTGTATTGGCATGTTAGTAGGTATCTCAACAACGCCTAAATTATAAATCTCGAGAAACTCATCTTGTTCAGTTAATGCCGTTCCAGTCATGCCTGCAAGCTTTTCATATAGTCTGAAATAATTCTGAAATGTTACTGATGCCAGCGTCTTATTTTCTGATTGAATATGGACTCGCTCTTTCGCCTCAATACCTTGATGTAGCCCATTAGACAACCTCCGGCCTGGCATCATCCTACCCGTAAATTCATCAATAAGAATAATTTGTTTGTCTTTAACAATATAATCTTTATCTTTCGTGAAAAGCTTGTGAGCTAACAGACCTTGACTTACATGATGGACTAGAGTCGCACTTTCTGGATCATATAAAGTTGAGTCAGCACTTAAGAGTTCGCTTTCTTTTAACCTTTTCTCAATAAAATCATTTCCCAGATCAGTGAGCGTCGCTGACCTACTCTTTTCGTCCAACTCGTAATGATTTGTCTCTAGTATGGGAATTAATCTATCAATCTCTTTGTACAGCTCTGACCGATCCTCCGTGGGACCGGAAATAATTAAAGGGGTTCTGGCTTCATCGATAAGAATACTATCTACTTCATCAACAATTGCAAAATAAGGTGCCCTTTGAAAAAGGTCTTCTAGATTTGACTTCATATTATCCCTGAGATAATCAAACCCCAACTCATTATTAGTCGCATAAGTTACATCTGCTTTATAAGCCTCTTTTTTTAAATTTTCATCCATTTCAGGATAAACAGCACTCACACTCAATCCAAGAAACTGGTAAATTTTTCCCATCCATTCCGCATCTCGCTTCGCAAGGTAATCGTTGACTGTAACGACGTGCACACCTTTTCCCAAAAGTGCATTTAAATATACTGGTAAAGTCGCTGTAAGAGTTTTACCTTCACCTGTCTTCATCTCGGATATGAAACCTTGGTGAAGAAAAATCCCTCCTATTAGCTGAACATTAAACGGCCTTAAACCTAAAGATCTGATTGAAGCTTCTCGCACAACCGCAAATGCCTCAGGTAAAAGACTATCCAAGCTTTCACCTTTTGATAACCTTCCTTTGAATATTTCTGTCTTTGCTTTTAATTCAGCGTCTGAAAGTCCGGATATACTCTCTTCAAATAAATTAATCTCTTCAACAATTTTTGAGATGGATTTAATTTTTCGATCATTTTCCGACCCAAAAACTTTTCTTACTATCCGTCCAAAACCAAGCATACTCTATTATTCTCCAATTGTTAAACAACAGTAAATTTTAAAATCACTTTTAACAAACAAATGCTCATTTGGCTGTTACAAAATATTTAAATGCGTTATGATCTTAAAATGAATACGATTACTAGTAATGCTGAATTAACCATAAATTTCACAGTATTCAAGTGAGAATAAAAAAACTAAACTCTAATTAGCCTATATAGATATTGAAAAGTTCAAAATTGAAGGAACCAAAACAGCTAATGCAACATTTAAATAATATTAAAATTTTTACCCTAATTATAATACTCTTATCTGCGTGGCCTGTAAGAAGTGAAACGCATACCGCTAATACTTCTTTGGCAGAAGTTAATGACAAAACCATTACTCTTGGACATGTAATAGCAGCAGTTGCTCGATTGCCGGAGGAATATAATAATCTAGACAACGATTATCTTCTTGAAGGAGTTTTAGATCAAATAATCAAACAAGAAATCATGGCGCAATCTTTAGATGTTTCTGAACTTTTTATCGAGGCGTCCCTCGAAAACGAAATAAGGTCAATAAAAGCAAAATATGCCATTGAAAAACAAATGGAAGGTTTTCCTTCAACAGAAACAGTGGANAAAGCTTATGAACANGCTATATCGGNNTTAGANAATNCTGAAGAATTTAATGCATCTCACATATTACTAGATACAGAAATAGACGCATTAAAGGTTCTAGAACTTTTGGAGTCAGGGGAAAATTTCTCTGAAATAGCTCAGAGAAAATCTACTGGTCCATCTGGTGCAAATGGAGGACAGCTAGGGTGGTTTGGANTAGGGCAAATGGTACCTGAATTTGAAACCGCCGTTATGGTTTTGGAAGTTGGTAAATTAAGTAGGCCAGTTCAAACTCAATTCGGATGGCACATTATTAAATTGAATGATCGGCGGTTAAAACCTTTGCCAACTATTGAAGAGCTTCAACCTGAGTTATTACAAAAATTGAGCCAGGCNCGTATTGACAAATTAGTAGAAATTGAAAGTGACAAAGCAATTATAAAAATATTTGAAAAAAATATTGATTCATCCTTAATAAGNGATTTGGAGTTATTAAAAAACAAATANAGCAACACAAATGAATTGAACCGACATGAAAAATAATATTTCCAAATTTGCACCTAAGGGTGGCTTGCCAGAGTTNCCCAACATTAATGGTATAAAAATGTCTGCAGTTAATGCTAATATCAGTAAAGNAAAGAAATTAGATCTNCTGCTCGTTCAGGCCTCAAAAAATTCAGTGATTANTGGGCTTTTTACACAATCAGAAACCTGTTCACCTGCTGTTGATTGGGGTCGTCAAAACGTTAAAAAAGAGCAAAATACGAAAAAANACATCGGAATTCTGGTAAATTCAGGCAATGCAAACGTGTTTACAGGGTCTGAAGGTCATAGGACAGTTAATGAAAGTATTAAATCGGTAGCAAAAAATTTAAATACAGTTCCTGAAAATATATTTGTCGCTTCAACTGGTGTTATTGGTAAAGTCTTAGATTCAAAACAAATAACATCGAAAATTAAACCTTTAACTAAAAACTTAAAACCTGATGGTTTCACAGGCGCTGCCGAAGCAATTATGACAACGGACACATACCCAAAAGGAGTCCATACTGAATTCACTGTCGATGATACTAAAGTTAAAATAAATGGAATCGCGAAAGGTTCAGGGATGATTGCACCTAATTTGGCGACCATGCTCGTTTTTATTTTTTCAGACATTGCAATAAAAAAAAATATACTCCAAAAAATTGTCTGCAGATGTAATGATGCTTCGTTTAACTGTATAACAGTAGATAGCGACACCTCTACTTCGGATACCTTATTAGTGGTGGCAACTGGAAAAGCTGGAATGTCAAAAATCAGAAGTTTAAAAGATCCACGAGCAATTAAATTTCAAAAGTATTTAGCTAAAACAATGATGGATTTAGCCCACCTAGTTATTAAAGATGGAGAAGGCATAACTAAATTTATCAAAGTAGTGGTAGAGGGTACAGAAAATGACTCCGCAGCTTTCCAAATTGCTAAATCTATTGCTGATTCGCCTTTAGTTAAGACTGCGTTTGCAGGAGAAGACCCAAATTGGGGACGGGTTGTTATGGCTATTGGAAAAGCAGGCGTTCGAATTGATAAGCAGATGATTTCAATATTTTTTGGTGACTATATAGTGGCAAAAAATGGTTCAATATCAGAACATTATAATGAATCACTTGTATCGGATTATATGAAAAATGACTCACTGATAATCAAAGTTACGTTAGGTTTGGGAAACGGGAAAGCATCAATTTTTACTTGTGATCTAACTCATGACTATATTTCTATCAATGCAGATTATCGATCATGAAAATTCTTCTAGTTTCAGCGGCAGCACTTATCGATGTTGATGGTAGAGTACTTTTATCCCAACGACAACAGGGGAAAAACATGGCTGGATTGTGGGAGTTCCCTGGAGGAAAAGTTGAAAATAAAGAAAGTCCAGAAATTGCTCTAATAAGAGAATTGGAGGAGGAACTTGGAATTCTAACCTGGGGGAGCTGTCTTGCACCGCTCTCTTTTGCAAGCCACCCTTACAAAAATTTTCACTTATTAATGCCTCTGTTCGTTTGTAGAAAATGGGAGGGTATTCCAATGCCACGAGAAGGTCAAAAACTTAATTGGGTATATCCCCAAGATTTAAAAAATTACAAAATGCCACCTGCTGATCTACCACTTATTCCAATACTTCGTGATTGGTTATAAATTCAATAAATCTGTGATTCTTCCATTTAAATATAATCCACCAATGACGCCGCTAGAAATAGTGTATATAGACTCAAGCGTTGTCGTTTTAAATAAACCAAATGGCCTTTTGACAGTACCGGGCAAACCAGAAACCCATTATGACTCCCTACTTACTAGGCTCAGAAAAAAGGTTTTTGGATCCTTGTTAGTACACCGTTTAGATCTAGATACGTCAGGCATAATTATATTTGCTAGGACCGCTTCAAGCCAAGTTCATCTCAATAAACAGTTTGAAAATAGACTTGTTAAAAAGACATATATTGCCAGAGTAAAAGGTCATCTAGAAAAAAATCAGGGAAAAATCGATCTTCCTTTAATTTTGGATTGGCCTAATCGACCAGCACAAAAAGTATGTTTCAAGACTGGCAAAACTGCTACTACCTTTTACAAAGTACTAGACCGTGAAAGAAACAATATAACACGTTTGGAGCTTTATCCCGTAACCGGAAGAAGTCACCAACTCAGATTACATATGAAATCGTGTGGTCACCCAATTCTCGGTGATTCAATTTACGGAGATAAATCAACTGTTACTTTATCAAATCGTCTACAGTTGCATTCATTAAGCCTCGAAGTAAATCATCCTAAAAGTAATGAAAAAACACTCTTCTCTGCTCCGGCACCCTTTTAATTTTCGTAATAAAATGAATTAAATTTTATTTTCTATGTGACCATACTTCTCAAGTGCTTTCATACATTTATGTACTGCTCCAGAATGCTTAGTGAAAAACTGTTCTTGTTTGAGAGTATTAGCATAAAATTTTTCACCGCTTAAGAGTATAGATAACCAGTATTCGTAGAACTCTTCCATATTTTCCACTTTATTAATCACTCCAGCCTCAAGAGCCTCAATAATTGGATATTCAATGCCCCAAACACTAGGTCCGACTACAACAGGTTTTTTTAATGCCAAGGGCTCAATAACATTGTGTGAACCTAGATTATTGAAAGAATTTCCTATAAAAATATGATCGGCTATTTTGAAATAAAAATTTATCTCTCCCAAGGAGTCTCCAATTAAGCCATCTAATTCAGCAAAATCAATTTGTAATTGATTATTAAAATTTAAATGTTGATCGAAAATGTCCGAGCGATTAACGAAAGAAAGTCCAGATTGATCTAGCACTGCTTGGACCTTTCTAAACGTGTTCTCATGCCTGGGCACGTAAATATAAAAAGGTTTCATAATTCCGAGCTCTTTTGCCTTAACTGTGAGCCTATGCATCAACCGAGAGAGCATGACATCCTCACCAGGTCCGGTGCTNCCAAAACAAAAACACAACCTAGATTTAGCCTTAAAATTAGTTTTTCTAACAAATGACTCTGCACTTTTTAANTGAGATTTTGGTATTTTTTGCTCAAATCGTAATTCACCCATGACCTCTACTGGAGATTCACAAAACAAGCTGTATCTTTCAGCATGAAATCTCGACTTAGCTAAAATCAAATCAAAACCATTAAAAAGAGCTGCACGGAACCATGGAATTTTTTTATCTAGCACAAAACTTTTTTCCACATATTGCCCTTGCGCAAGCACTAAAGGAATTTTATTTCTTGAACAAGCGGAAACCAGAACGGGCCAAATTTCAATTTCTAAAATTATTGCCAACCTTGGCTTGCATCGATTTATAAATTGATTAAATGCAAAATCAAATTCTAATGGTAGATATATCACCTGTACACTGCCATTGGCGATTTCAAATTTTAATATTCGATTTGCTTCCTGTCGACCTGCCGGAGTAAGCGTTGTTAAAATAATTTTTTCAGATCGTCGTAAAAATTCATTTATCAATGGCACTGACGCTCTAAATTCACCCAAACTAACTGCGTGGATCCATATTGGGTCTTCTAAAACTTTCCCACCAAAACCAAATCTCTCTAATAAATGCTTGCGGTAGCTCGGCTCTTTTATTGACCGCTTTAAAAAATATAGTACAACAAATGGCAAGCCTATAAACCAGATAAATTTATAGAATAATAATATAAGCCTAGTCGAAAGATTATACGGATACTTTCTTTTCAAAAATTTGTCCTTTAAGTTGCCAATTTAAAACCTCGATTTAGAGAGTTGCCTTTACCAAAATGAAAATGCAATACAAATTAATTAAAAAGGGTTAAAATTATAGTAAGAATACATATGGTTCGTTATTTGAGAGTTTTTAGGAAGACAAGGTGAAAAATGGAGTGGATAACCATAATACCAATAAGAGCTGGATCAAAGGGTGTAAAAAATAAAAATATATACCCCATTTGTGGCAAACCTCTTTATCAATACACCGTGGATTTCGCAATGGAAGCTGGCGCCAAAAAAATTTATATCTCAACTAATATTACCGAGATATTGGCTAAACCTCACAATAAAAAAATCGTAATAGAAAAACGCCAAGAAGGACTTTGCAGCGATCATACAAAAATGTCATGTGTTATCTTAAATTTTTTAAACGGCAAAGAAGGTCGGAAGATTAAGAACAGTGAGGTTATTGTACTGTTGCAAGCAACATCTCCTGTTCGACAAAAGATTGATTTACTAACGGCGTTAAAACAATTCGAAAGTATAGATAAGATAGATCTGATGATG
This sequence comes from Paracoccaceae bacterium, assembly GCA_002705045.2. Taxonomy (GTDB): domain Bacteria; phylum Pseudomonadota; class Alphaproteobacteria; order Rhodobacterales; family Rhodobacteraceae; genus JAYZEV01. The sequence continues at coordinate 22,996 of PAHT02000022.1, forward strand.
GCGGTGACTGAAGCCGAAAATCATGTTTTGAAATATGGTTTTGTTCTTAATGGTCATTTTAAACATGTTTCAGAGCCTCATTTATGCTTTGAAAATAGGCAAAACCTTCCCAAATTGTTTAAGCCAACTGGTTCGTTTTATATCTTTAAAGCTGGGTGGTTCAGGGCTAATAAAAGTTTAGCAACAAAAAGTACTGGTGCTTATGAAATACCTAAAAACCAATCGCTTGATATTGACTCATTGATCGACTTAAAACGATTTGAGTCGTTAGTGGAAAAAGAAGGAACGGAACGGTGAAAATTGCAGGTAGGAAAATATCGTATGACGATCCACCATTAATCATAGCTGAAATAGGTATAAATCATGGAGGAAAGCTTTCGGTAGCAAAAAAATTGGTTGATCTGGCGTTTTCGTCAGGTTGTGAGATTGTAAAGCACCAAACCCACTTTCTTACAGACGAAATGACTTACAAAGCAAAAGAAATTTTTCCTCCAAATACTAACAAGTCAATTTGGCATGTAATGGAAGAATGCGCTCTTTCCAAAACTGATGAAATTGAGTTAAAAAAATATACAGAAGATCTAGGAATGATTTACCTATCCACTCCATTTTCCAGAAAGGCTGCAGATTTTTTAGCCGAAATTGATATTCCAGCTTTTAAAATTGGTTCAGGAGAGTCGGATAATATTCCATTAATCAAACATGTAGCAAGTTTCGGTAAGCCAGTGATACTATCGACCGGTATGCAAAGTATTAATTCATTGCGGTCATCTGTACAAATACTAATCGACTCAAAAATTGACTTTGCACTTCTCGAATGTACCAACCTTTATCCCTCACCACCAGAAATAGTATCACTAGCAGGAATACTAGAACTGCAAAGTGCATTTGATGGTGCGTTGGTAGGATTTTCTGATCACAGTATCGGACCAGAAATGGCACTGGCGGCGGTAGCGATGGGCTCATGCATAATCGAGCGACATTTTACGGATACCAGATACAGATCTGGACCTGATATTTCGTGTTCAATGGACCCTTCCGAATTAAAATATTTAATAGAGAGAAGTAAAGAAATTCATATTGCGAGGAATAATAAAAAAATTAGAAGTCTGCCAGAAGAGGAGGTTTACAGATTTGCTAGAGCTTCAGTAGTTGCGGACAGAGACCTAAAAGCCGGTATTACTATTACAGAGAAGGACATTTGGGTAAGAAGACCAGGTTCTGGACCAATTGCCGCGTATGATTATTACAAGCTAATTGGAAAGACACTTATAAAGGGAAAAAAATTTAATGATTTTATTGATTGGTCTGATTTTAAANAGTAATTTTTTGCTATGAAAAAACTGNTATTTATCACTGGGACAAGAGCTGATTATGGAAAATTAGANCCTTTAGCGTTAGCAGCTATAGAACTAGGTCATCAAGTTCATTTTTTTGTAACAGGCATGCATTTAATCGAAAGATACGGACTGACAACCATCGAGGTTGCTCGACAAAAAGAATTTAAACGCAGAGAATTTTACAATCAAAACGAGGGCGATAGTCAGGACCAAGTGCTGTCAACGACCATTAAGGGCTTCTCAGACTATATCAGAAGTGAAAGTCCAGACTTAGTTTTGATTCATGGTGATCGTGTTGAAGCGTTAGCGGCTTCTTTAGTTTGCTCAATTAACTATATCCGAAGTGTTCATATCGAAGGTGGCGAGGTATCTGGAACGATTGATGAAGTTTACAGACACTGCAATACCAAATTATGTACCGCACATTTTGTAAGTTCAGTCTCGGCTCAAAATAGGGTTATAAGATTAGGTGAAATACCAGGCAGTATTTTTGTGTTAGGATCGCCAGAATTGGATACTCACAATAAAAATACTGGTATTAACCTTGATGACGTTTGTAAAAGGTATGAAATAAATTGGAAAGATTTTGGAATCGCAATATTTCATCCCGTCACCTCTGAACTATCAAATATTCTGGACCAAGCANAGAGTTTTTTTGAATGCTTGTCNGAGAGTAAAAAAAATTTTGTTACAATTGCACCAAATAATGATCCAGGATCTGAACAAATTTTCAAAATTATCGAACAATTGCCAAAAGACAGGTTTAGAATGGTACCGTCGATGAGATTTTTATATTTTTCAGAATTGCTAAGGCACGCTAAAGTATTGGTAGGCAATAGCTCTGCTGGAGTTCGTGAAGCCCCTTTCTTCGGTTTACCCAGCCTCGATGTTGGAACACGGCAAAATTTNCGAAATCAATCTAAATCAATTTTTAACTCCACCGCCTTTGAAAAAGAAAAAATTTTAAAATTTATTAGGGCTCAATGGGGAAAGAANTATAAAANAGATGTCTCGTTTGGGGTTGGAAATTCGTCAGCAAATTTTAAAAAAATATTATCAGATACTTCACTGTGGAAACTGCCACTTCAAAAGGTATTTTTTGATGGGCTTTAACTTTCAAAATAATTAGAGTTTTGCAATTTGAAAAAAAAATGATANGGCACGGAGTATAAANATTGTTAGACGCTAAGTAGCATTTGCGCTAAATCAGGCAGAACNACGAAGGAAATTTAAAATGGCTGCTACAAACCGGATTAAGATACTTGATTTTCTTCGAGCAATAGCAGTAGTNGCTATGATTTTTTATCACTTTGTGTATGATCTTGGCGATTTTGGCTATGTTAATATGATTACAGTAGTTAATGGTTACTGGAAATTATTTGCGCAGACCATTGGATTTAGCTTTTTATTTTTATCTGGGGTAAGCTTCTGGGTAATGGCACAGAAAGAAATTGTTTGGTCAAATTATTTTAAAAGACTAAGTATACTCACCGGTGCAGCTCTACTCATTTCAATAGTCACATACATTCAATTTGGACANGCATTCATATTTTTTGGAATATTACATTTATTAGCTGCTTGCTCGATTTTTGCAGTTTTTATTTTTCGATTTCCTGTTATTATNCTTTTAATTTTANCGCTNGCATTACTTTTCTTGCCTGAATATTATCANACCTCACAATATTATAATGGAGATATTTTTTCTAAAAAATACTTAGCCTGGACAGGACTTTATNATGGACGNACTGGATCAGTGGACTTTTACGCGTTTATGCCATGGTCATCAGCATTCGTATTAGGATTAACATTAGCAAAAATATTTCTTAAACCTAATTATTTTAGTAATTTGTCCCCANTAAGCTTTAAAGAAGAAAAACCAAATTTTTTTCTAGGACCAGTGTTCTGGATTGGACGAAATTCACTATTGGTATANCTAATTCATCAGCCGATTTTATATGGCTTATTTTACATCTTCCAACGAACTATCGGGTAGAGAGCATTAAGCTATTAAATCACTGGCTGAAATCAAACTACTTTCTATCCCCGACAAAATAATCAAATCCTCGGCAACACCGTCGGAATTACTATCAACAAAAAGATAACCAGAATTACTATCATATTCGAAGGCGTATAGTTCAGTAGCGTCTGACGTTGAATTTAAGGTATTCAATGCAGCATTTGCTGCTACCCTNGCTTCTGTATAATTTGAAACNCTAGAATTACTCTCAATATAATTTCCAGTATTCGCTGTCTCATCCCCTAAAACACCTAACTTCAACTTATCAATATTAGATTTAAAATCTGTAATAATATCAGCCGTCGCCAACGAAAGCCCAGATGATCCATTTCCGACAATAAATATATCCGCTCCATCATTACCTGTAATAATATCAGATCCTAAGCCAACGGTTACAGTATCATTTCCAGATCCTAAAGATATTGTAACTCCATTATTTGCATTCGCAAAGNTAACGCTCACATNGTNACCTAAATCACTCAAATTTATTGAAGAATATGCTTCCTTAGTGAAATTAATAGGTGCCAAACTTCCGGAACCACTTGCAACGAATGAACTNCCTTGGTTTTCAAAAATCATATCTCCTAAAGTAACAATTGCACTCGAGGATATAGCCGCAGAGAATACTCCGCTGTTGATAGCTGCGATACTACCTAAACTGACATCGGCTCCGGAGGATGTAATTGAAATCAATTGAAGATCTTCGGCTTTCGTCGTAGTGCCAATAGATCCAATCTCTACTTCTCCCGTTTGAGAGGCAACCATATTCACTGCCGATAATTTTGAGGCGCTAGTAATACCGAAATTTGATGCTAGCGAGCCTAAGGATATATTTCCTCCGCCTGTCGCTGTGAGTGCTACTGACGTAACTGCGTCAAATGTATCGAGCTGGCTTCCTCCAGAGATTATTAAATTACCATCACCAATATTTGTAAACCCTACCAATTTTGTATCATCAACGTCCATAGATAATCCATCCAAATTTATATCATTAGCACCGTCAGACGTAAGTGATAAGGACTGCACTTCGTCGAACACCAAACTAGTTAAAACGACATTGTTTCCCGTATGATTCGACCAGCTTAAATTTACCATCGCAGCTGCGTTATCTTCAAACNCAACTGACCACGCTCCAGTTTGTGACCCAGTGACATTAAATTTTGTTAAATCAAATGGAATATTGGTCAAGGATATCGCAGAAGAAGATTCCGAAATATTAAATGTTTCCACATCATTTATGTTGGAAAAATCTAAAATTGATTCGCCATTTGCTGACAAATCGATGAACTCAAAAGAAGAAAATTTTGGAACAACGGTAATTGCATTATCAAATATTATTCGAACCGTATCCGAACCCGCACCACCATGAATTGTATCGAAAGCTGGGGACTCCACTAGTGCACCACCNATTGTTAAAGTATCATCACCGGAACCTAACTCGATATTTTTCGGTAANAGTGACTCAGAAACATTTAATATTAGATTTGCGGGAACAAGTGTGGCATTTACTTCTTTTAACGATGCTTCTAGAGGATCTGTAATTTCAAAATTATAGTTTTTAGTTCCTCCAGACATATCTAGAATCTCTAAACCTGTAACAATTAAATCTTGAATCCTACTACCGGTAATTTCTGTATCGGCAATTTGTAAATTTAATTTTTCAATATTTGTATCTGCAGGAACTAAAAACGGATCTACAGCTCCAGCTTGATCAGGAGCTTCAGCATTTGGATTTGTAAAGACACCAGATTGTATCCCAATCAGAGAGTTTTTAATTTTAAGATCAACTTCCGTTGATGTGCCCAAAATAGCTGCACTATTAAAATAAAATGAAATTAATTGATTTAACGCGTCAACATTTTCTATGTAATAGCTCGTGTTCGGATAAAACATATTATCTTCTGCAATAGCCGAGTCTAATTTTGAAGCTTGCAAATCATTTATCGTAACAGACTGATCAGAATCTTTTATGGTTAGTTGGTCAATATTATGCCACTCAGAAGCTAAAACGACCGTAGTTCCTTGACTGGAAATCACTATTTCATCTGCATTAAAAATGTCCTGGCCATCGATAGATCCGCTATTAATTAAATTTAGAAAAACAGTGCCAGGATTTTTTATAATATCTCCATCAGTTAATGTGTGTTTTGTTCCAATAACATTATTATTGTTTACAAATTCTACTGTATCTGATCTTTGCTTTCCATTTGCGTCTAGAAGAGTACTCAGCGAGAAATCGTCCAGTGAAGAAATTTTATTTAATTTTAACTCTGTATTGACTATCGGGTCATTCTGGCTAGCGCACAAAGACCCTATAACAACTCCTAAACTTCCGTAGCATTGATCATCCGTACTTGCATTGCAAGCGAGCGTGGTGGTACCAATGAGGCCCAACATGCCAATATTTCTNGTTTTTGGCCTCTGAAGTTTTTTAAGAAAAANTCTGGCGCTATTTTTATCCAATTTTTTCACTCGCGTCATCAGATTTCATTACCTTACAATTAAGAATTTGATGAAGTACTTGCAATATACGTGCAATAACTAAATAAAAAATAAAATTATTCCTATAAAATCAATACTAAATCAAATACTCGCCTGTATTGGAACAAAAATTGCTATTCGAATATGGGAAATGTGTCGTATTATAAAGTAACTAGAGAGTCCGAAAGCTCAATGATCATGGCTAAAAGTATTGTTAATTTAATAACATCAAGCTCAAATTTAAGGATAACCAAAAAATTTGAGCGAAAGTCTCTACTAAAACCATACAGAACAAGTGCAACAGTAGCACTTTCGCTAGNGCTTGCTGCATGTAATGACACAACAACGGTAGAAGAGCCGTGTTTGGATTATGACGCGAACGGCGATAATACTTGTATTAATNGTGCGTTAACAGAGGTCTCCTCAGAAACTAATAATACTGCGATTTCGATGCCTACCGACCAAGCTCCAGTATCTGGAACATTTAATTCAGATACATTCGTTGCAAATTCAGGGTTTTTAACTAGTAAAACAATTATTGATGGAGGCGATGGCGTCGATACTCTCAACTTAAGCCTAAAAAATAATGTAAAAAANAGTCCATCAATTTCAAATATTGAAAATCTCTCACTCTCAAGTTTTGGTGATTATTCCGTAAATTTAGCAAACGTATCTGGTCTTGAATACATCCAATCAGAAAACTCACTTGGAAACATAACAATAACTGGTTTAAGCAATCCGCAAACTGTATTTGGGTTCTCAGGTGATGGTATTAACTCAACTATTCTNACAAATAATGAGCTTGGAGGTACTGCTGACGTTTTGAAGCTCAAGCTTATCGATGCCAATAATGTATCGTTTCGAGCACCCATTGGTTATGAAGAACTAGAGTTAGACGTAAATGGAGATTCCTTACTTAACTATTTATTAGCTACGGGAGTGTCTACAGCAACAATATACGGTACAGGTGACTTATCNATCAATTCAGATTTTGTGGACCTAAATTCGCTTTCAACTGAATTACTTGATGGAAAACTTGTTGGTGNACAATCAGATATGCAAGGGTTCGCAACGAACGGAATAATAGGGTCTAATTTAGGGACAGCTATATCTCTTGGACCGCATGCAGATAATATTCATTTTCTCGACAAAGCTGATAATAACTCTCTAAATACCATAGAACTTGGAGCAGATGATGACAAACTTTCTATCAAGTTGGCACCCAACAGTCAGAACTCCATTTTTGGAGGACAAGGGAACGATGAAATCAAATTAACGGGCGCTAAAGCATCTGTTGATGATTTCATCAACGGAGGAATCGGCTCTGACACAGTTACTATCGAACAAGCGCANGACAACACCTTAAGTCTTTTTGATATTGAGCATGTAATCCTTTCAAATGATGCATCTGGAAACAATTTAATTTCACAAACCAACGCACCATTGTCGATAATGATGCAGGCTGGTAAAAATGATATTCCTTCAGATTTTTCCATCTTGGGCTTACCAAGCAAAAGCGACATTACAGTTACAAACGCTCTCGGTGAAACTGTTGGGCTTGGATCATTTATGGCCTCTTATGACAGCTTTGAGGCTACAGATACCATAACAGTAGGAACAAAAAAAGCTTTAGGAGACTTTTCAACNAATAATATTGGTGTTGTTAATTTAAAATTTAATGAGCTAGTTANCGCAAATGATAGTGATTTTAATTTCGACCTTGCAACCAAAGTGATAATTGATGCCGAACAGGATTTCATCATTCGAGATTTTGTTGGTAACCTTTCAACTGCAGTGGATGTTCTTGAAGAGCTGTCAATTGTTGGCAAAGGTACAGTTTTGATTGACAATACAATTAACACAAGTGCTTTAGAAATTATAAATTTTTCTTCAAAAGAAGACCTTTCAGTAAAAAAACTAGGCGCGGGTGCACTTTCAACATTAGTATTGAAAAGTGAGGATGGAAACCTGACTATTGATGAAATTAATGTTTCCAATACAAGTAATTTCGCAGATGTGACAATGGATGCTAAAGGATCCATAAATAACAATCTAAAATTAGCAAGCATTGTTGAAAGTACAACAGGAGGGATCAATGTCACCTTGTCGGGTGCTGATGCTCCGACTCCGTTGGTAGGAGCACAAATCAATTTTCTCGTTAGCACTCCAGAAGTTGGAGTTGTTAATCTTTCTTCGACAAGGGTATCAGGCCTAGTATCAACAATTCAGAACGCTGGCACCCAAAATGCAAATCAAGTTTCCACCATAGCTTTAGGTAATGTCTCTGAAGATAAAAGTAACGACCTTTTGTTTAAAGGAACAGTAGACAACGTCAGCGTTGCTGGCGGTACTGGAAAAGATACAATTGCCTTTGACCCATTAAACAAAATAAAATATGTAAATTTAGATCTGGCAGCTGGTTATGACAAAATTGATTTTACAAACATTCAAAATCTGACTGGTACTCTGGTTGACACTGGGTTGGCAATTAATTTAAGTGATTCAAATTTTAATGTATTTACTGGTAAGCATGTTCCATCCGGTTTGATTTTATCAGAAGGAACTCAATCAGATACGATTTTACGTTCAGCACTAGCAGAGTTTATTTACGGATCAGACATAGGAAAAAATCTTTCAAGCGAAAAATTTGGAGGTAACCTTTTAGGTGTTGAGTGGATAATTGGAACCAAGAAAAATGATTATTTGATTGCGAGCTCTACCGGTACTAAATTTGATGGCAATGCCGGGAACGACATAATTATTGGAGGATCGAACGCTGATGATCTTGCAGGGGGAGATGACGACGATACAATTGAAGCTAAATCTGGAGATGATACTCTTGCTGGCGATGCGGGCAATGATGTTTTAACAGGAGGAGCTGGAACTGATAGCCTTTCTGGTGGAGCTGGAAACGATACCTACATCTTCAATACCAATGATGTCGATGCGGGGGAAACCATTACAGAAGCATCA
>PAHT02000077.1 GCA_002705045.2 Paracoccaceae bacterium
AATTTTCAATATCCTCAGCTAACAACTTTGCAAAAAAACCGATAGTACCCAAACTTAAAGCAATAAAACCTGCAAATGGCCCAAAACCAAAAAGTTTCACAGCAAATATGGCTAAAATAATCTCTGGGAAGGTTCTGGAACCTGCGATGATGGATCTACATACCATATAAACCCAAAACGGAGCTAAGTTTCGAGCTGCACCGAGACCGATGGGAACAGAAAGAATAACACCGGCCACAGTGGAGATGATCGCCATCCAAATACTTTCTAAAATCCCATCCCAAACCACACCTCGGTTATCGGCAAAATTTGGAGGAAAAAAAGACTCAAAGAAACGTTTGCCACGTGGTAAACCTTCCAGAACTCTTTCCACATCGATATCGAGACTACCCAACGCAGCTAACAGATAAATAGAGGCACCGATAATAATCACCCATCTTAACCAGAGTTTTTTTATAAAGGGTGGTTTGTCCCAAACCACTGGATAATGGTCTAGATTAGTCGTGTTATTCATTTTCTAATTCGTCTTCATACGCATCGTCAGCCTTTTCAATAGTCGCCGACCAGTCCTCTTCGCCATAGATTTGGGTTAAAACATCAGGCGTCAACCCGTCGGGATCACCATCATAAACAACTTCACCAAGAGCTAACCCAACAATTCTCTGAGAAAACATTTGAGCAAGCAAGACATCATGAATATTAATAATAGCGGTAAGGCCTTGTTCCTCACAAAGCTCATTTATTAAGCGCATGATTTGACGGGACGTTTTCGGATCAAGGCTCGCAGTGGGCTCATCTACAAGTAGAAGATCCGGATTTTGGATTAGAGCTCGACAAATTCCAACTCTTTGTCTTTGTCCTCCTGATAATTCATCAGCACGTTTATCAGCCATCTCCAATAAACCTACTCTATCGAGAAGACGATAGGCCTCCTTAACATCACTTGAGGGGAATTTACGGAAATAACTTCGCCAGAACCCAACATAGCCCAATCGACCTGAAAGAACATTTTCCATTACGGTTAACCGTTCAACAAGGGCATATTCCTGAAATATCATTCCCATTTTTCTACGCGCTTTTCGCAATGCACCGGACGACAACTTAGGCAAATCAACATTGTTCAAATTAACAGAACCGCTCGTAGGTTCTACCAAACGATTTATACATCGTATTAATGTTGATTTTCCAGCACCAGATGGACCAATCAATGCCAAAACCTGCCCATCAGGAACCGTTAAACTTACTTCTTTAAGGGCTAAATCGCCAGTATTATAACGTTTTGTGAGCATTTCTAATTTAAGCATACACTACTCGAACTTAATTAAGTTAGGTGCGACTATCACACCTAACTTTAAGGTTGGATTATTTAAATTAACTATTTACAATCATAGCTAACACCGTTCGCTTTATCAATTTGCCTTATGACTGCCCAGTCATTCATATGCCTGATACCAACAAAACGATCTGCCTTAGCAAATTCTTTTTTGTAAAGAGGATCATCATCAAAATCCCATGTGAAAAAAGCATTTTTTATTTTAGCGACCAACTCAGGATGTAGATTGTGAGCATGCCCATAACCGGTTGTTGGAAAAGTTGGAGAACGATAAACCGCTCTTAATTTTCCTTTTTCAATAACACCGCGCCGTTCCATCCTTTGTAGAACTGAATTAGCTACTGAGGCAATCTCGTAATCACCATTATATACCCCTAATATTGAATTATCATGCTTCCCTGAAAAGGTAGGAGTAAAATCTCGGTCTGCAATCAAATCAAATTCGCCTTTTAGAATTGCAGATGGGGCCTTGAAACCGGAATTGGAAGTGGGTGAAGTAAACGCCAGCGTTTTCCCCTTTATCTCTGAGGGCGATTGAATTGGGCTGTCTTGTTGTACTATAATCTCCATTTCATATCCATAAGAACCATCATCTTTGGCGTGCATGCCCCAGGGTACGAAACCCGCACAACTTACAGCGATTGGATTGGAACCAGTATTAAATCCAGCGACATGAAGACGTCCTGACCGCATAGCCTCAAGTTGAGCCGCGTTGGAGTCAACAGGAAAAAAAACTACTTTTCTATCTGTATGTTTTTCGACATGTTTTACAAAATTAGTCCATATATTTGCATAAACAGCTGGATCCTCAACTGGTGTATAAGCAAAAATGATAGTACTTGGGTCAACCCAATCTTTGGGGTCAAGTGGCAAATCGGCTACTTGGTCCATATTGCGATCGCAATAGGCTTCATCTAATGTACCACGGTAGCAATCCTCAGCCCAAACAAAACTTGCAGAAAAGGTTACTAAAAAAATCATTAAAAAAAAGTTTTTTAAATTTTTTATTAAAATCTTCATATTCAACTCCAGGTTTTAGAAAGTTTAAAATTTTAGTTTAGTTTTAATTCAATCAGGTTAGTTTCACTAATATAAAACCTTTATGAAATTCTACGATTCTTACGTCAGGTGTCTTAGTGTAAGTTATTTTTATTCACGAGGGAAAGTAAAAATATATTAATAAAAACATTCAAACAACTTCATAATTATTTTCTTTTTTTTTAAATAAGATACTTTCATCCACATCGTGAACTACTCTTCGAATAAGTTAACAATTATAAGTTCAAAACTTGATATTTTGCTAGAAACAGTATAGTTCACTAATAAGACTTATACGTTATGATTATAATTTTTTAGCGAGTTAAAATTTGAAAACACCAACTAAGATCTCAAAACAAGCAACCAACAATTTAACTAAAAACCTCGAAAAAATTATTAAACAAATTGGTGGCGGAAAATTAAAAATAGCTTTGGTCAATGCAACTAAACTAGAAAAATCATTTCCAAAATCGTCCAGTTTATTCAATATTATCGGAGCAATATATTTTAAACAAGGACGGAAGAAAACCGCCATTAATTATTACAGCAAAGCATTGACGATAGAACCTAATGCCTTTGAAAGTCTTTATAACTTAGGCGTGGCTCTTAATGCTTCCCACAAATATCGAGAAGGCTTAAATTATTTACAGAAAGCATTGGTGGTAAATCCTAATTCGTTTCACACGCACCATACTATCGGCTCATGTTACAAAAATTTAAAAGACAGCGAAAATGCGTTGGTATCATACACTCGAGCGTTATCAATAAAACCAAATCAGGTTTCTGTTTTAAACGACCTAGGAATTTTATATAGCCAGCTTGGTGAAAATAAAAAATCGCAAGAATGTTTCAAAAAAGTATTGGCCATTCAACCCACCTTGGCAATGGCACATCGTCATTTAAGTTTAGTGACAGATTATCAGAAAGAAAAAACCCATTTATATGAACTGGAGTCACTAATAAAAAAGCAAATGAATCCTATCGATGAAATACAAATTAGGTATGCTTACTTTAGAGCTGCTTCTTTAGAGGGAAACATTAATGAAGCCTTCAGAAATTTAAAAATAGCAAAAGATTTGCGAAAAACTCACTCTAAATATGATATTCAAAATGAGTTAGAGGTATTCGAAAAAGTAAGAAACTTTCATAAAAAATGCGAAAAAACAAATAGAAAAACAGACTTGCGCAAGTCTCATGTCAAAAATATTTTTATAGTAGGGATGCCAAGATCAGGAACAACTTTGGTAGAGCAAATATTGGGAAGCCATAGTAAAGCTTTTAGTGGAGGCGAAGTGTCTTTCTTAGGCAATGAACTTTACCCAAAATTTTCACAAAATAAAACTGGGCCAAATTTTCATTCTTATAACACATTTTTAACCCTATATGAAGATTACCAAAAATTCATAAAACAGATTACAATCGATGCAGAATACTTTGTTGACAAAATGCCCACAAATTTTTTGTGGATAGGATTTATAAATAAAACATTTTCAAATAGCAAAATTGTAAATGTAAGACGAGATCCAATGGCAGTTGTCTGGTCAAATTACAAACATTACTTTTCGAGCAAAGAATTAAATTTTACAAATAACTTTGATGACATTATCGAATTTTATAAAAAATATGAAAGTCTTATGAACTTCTGGAAACTAAATATTGACCAAGAAATTTACGAGATAGATTATGAACAATTAACTGTAAACCCTGACTATGAGATTTGTGAATTGTTGAAATTTTGTGGCCTGGAGTGGGAAGAGTCGTGTCTCTCATTTTACAAGAAAGACGGATTGGTGCAAACTGCCAGTCGAGACCAAGTAAAAAAGCCAATTTATCAAGGAAGCTCAAGCGAGTGGAAAAAATATAGTAACCATCTTGAATTAGTGGAGGCAAAAGTTAAGTCCTCACTAGCGAGTTAGCTTGGGTGCTGAAGCAAGGAGATTACCTAAGTTCTGCTGCCGTGTTACCACCATCGACTGTAAGTACGTGTCCAGTAGTTCGAACCATTTGAGCCAACGCAACAAACCCGGAAGCAACATGACTTGCCTCTACTTCACGCCTCAAAAGATTCCCCTGCATATATGTATCCTCGGAAACGCCTCTTGAACTTGACCTAGATTTAATAAAGTCGTCAGTTAAAAGGCCTGATCTTATTCTATCGGCATTTATACCATTTACCCTAATACCAAATTCGCCCAACTCAAGCGCGAGCTGTCTCATCAAGAACATTGTTGTAGCTTTTGGCAACCCGTAGGCACCCATATTATTTCCCGGGTTAACTGCCTGTTTCGAAATGTTAAAAAGGATCTGTCCACCGCGGCCTTGTAATTTCATAATTTTTGCTGCTTCAATTGCACACTCTTTGTGTGCAAAAAAATTCAACTCAAACGCTTTTCTAAATTTATTGTCCCCTAAATCGGTAAGCGGACCACTGATCGCACTTCCTGCATTCGAAATTAGTATGTCTAAACCGCCAAAATTCCAAATTGCGGCGTCCATTATCTTCGTAGCACTATCTTTTTGGGTCAAATCACAGACACATGAGGCATCATAAGGTGTTAAATGCTCCAAAGCCGCATCTAAACGCTCTTTATTATTATCTACAAGCAACAAATTTGCTCCAAGTTTTGAAAAAGCTTTTGCGACCGATAATCCAATGGTGCCACCACCACCAGTTACTAAAACAACTTTGCCCTGAAATGCCGGAGCTGAGCCCTTGCCTAATTTAGCCTGTTCTAAAGACCAATACTCGCAATCAAACATATCTTTTTCTTTAAGAGGACGAAAGCCTCCAAAATCTTCGCCAATACTCCGGACTAATATAT
>PAHT02000067.1 GCA_002705045.2 Paracoccaceae bacterium
GCAAGTTGAAGGTACTTTAAACTGGAAAAAAAACAAAATGTTGCTCCAAATAGCAATCCTGATCTGAGGAGTTGGATTTTTATATTTTTGGTTTTTAGGACTGTTTTAATAATTGGAAAGAGAACTATCAAACTTACTAAAGTTTGACTAGTATACCTAGCCCATACTACCTGAATCGGTGGATAGGTTTGGATTAAATTTTTTGCGATAGCGTCTTGAGTGCTAAACAAAAACACTGTCGCTATAATTAGTGCAATACTTTTGGCCTCTGGCGAAATATTGCTGAAAAACTTTTTCAAAATTAGCCCTAAACATCAAACATTAGAGGTCTATGTTTGCTGGTCCTTGTCGATAACACAAGGAATTTTGTTGGAATTAGAAAGTTTAATTTGAAGTTAGATCATTTTTAGCTCTGGTTCTAACTTGTCCATTAAGTTGTACGTAAGAGTATTATAGCGATTCTCCGGCGGTATTTCGGCGTATTCACCCGGGAATAGAACGCACTTCAAGCCGGCATTAGATGCACATAGTTGATTTACGGGAGTATCCTCAACAACTATTGCATTCTGTGGGCTAAGTTTTAACTTTTTTAATGCAAATTCGTAGATTTCTGGGTCTGGTTTAGGCTTAGATACGTCACTTACTGTTGTTACGAGATCAAATATATTTAAATCCAATTGTTTTTTAATACCTGCCTCAATTAACTCTATATTGCTATTTGATGTGGTAGTTATAAAGCCTAACTTAAGTCGGGCTTTTAGTGCGTAATTAATTACTTCTTGGACAGTCGGGCGTAAATACAATTTTTCAGGTACCAGCTTGGCAAAATATTGCTCTTTTAGAGCATGTATGTTTTTAATTTCTGGTTCGGATAAATTATTTTCACTATAATTTTTTATTCTTTTCATTCCCCCAGGTTCGGTTATCAATTTGCAGTAAGTGGCTGTATTCCAATACCAATCAAGGCCAACTTCTTTGAAGGCTAGATTGAAGCTTTGCCTTTGCAGTTCAGAGGTTTCCACCAAAGTTCCTATTGATCCGAATAAGATGGCGTCCATATTGTGTCTCCTCGAGCGGGTAAATCAAATAGTAATTAACCAAATAGTTCCAAATATATATATTCAATATTATTTAAATTTTATTTTTAATTCTACAAACTTGATTACTTTAATAAAATTGTTCAAATTATTGATTTATCATGGTAAAAAAACATATCTTTTTTCAAAATACCATTCGCTCTTTATTCTGACGCCATGGCTGCTCCTTCTGACAAAGCAACTAATTTTGCAAAAGCAATGTCCGGGTCTATAGCACCGTAGCCTGCAAAGGTTCCAAACCCACAATCACTTCCAGCAATTACGCGTTCATTACCGACAATACCAGTGAATTTTCGTAAGCGCTCGGCTACTAATTTAGGATGTTCAATGAAATTAGTTGTGGTGTCAACCACTCCAGGAATAAGCACTTTATCCTCTGGAATTTCGTTTTTTCTTTCTTTGAAAACTGCCCATTCGTGAGCATGTCGTGGATTAGATGTTTCAAATAAGACGTATTTTGCCTTCGCTGACATGAGAATTGGAAAAACTTTTTCCATTCCAATATCGCAGCAGTGAGGACCTTCATAGTTACCCCAACAAATATGAATGCGAATATGGTCCTGTGGAACTTCCCTTAATGCGTAGTTCAAAGCTTCCATATGCATGCTGGCCACAGTTAAAAATTCATCATCGGTTAAATCATTAAAAAGCATATGACGACTTAAGGCTAAATCTGGGCAGTCGAGTTGTAGTGTAAGCCCTGCCGCAGCAATCGTTTCATATTCTTCTTTCATTGCGTCTGCAAGTGCACCTAAGTACTGTTCACGAGTTTTGTAAAAGTCATTTTGTAAGAATAACGAGATTACACCTGGCGATGCCGCGTTCATGAATCCCTCAGAAGCGCCATGGGCACTCATTGCAGATTGTAGATTTTTTATATCCTTTTGCAGCTCTGTCTGTCCCTTTGATTTTACTTCTGACGTGCACATTGGTCGAGCGTACTTTGGAGTTCCTCCATCATCGGCTAATCGTTTTAAAAAACCAGGAAACAGTTTTAAATCAGCGGGAGCGTTCCGAGGACTATCACCAGAAAATCCAGTGTACCGATCTTTTACGTAGGTAGCGTAGCTAATTTTTGAAGTTTCTCCGTCACTAACAATATCAACTTTTGATTCAACTTGTTTTTTAACTGTATTAGAGACCGCACTTGCCATCGCTATATCAAATTTTTGTTTATCGAAAGGTTTATTATTTTCACGAGCAAATATGAAATCAACTACCTCTTGGGTTCGAGGCAAGCTTCCAACATGGGTTACTTTAATTTTTGTCATTTTGACCTCTACTGTTAAATTTTAAGTTTTTAAGTTCGAGCTTTTTCAAATTGCGCCCAGGCGGCTTCTAATTTTTCAATATTAAAGTTAGGTTCGCGAGCTGGTCCCAATATGAGGTGCTCTGTTGAAATTAATTTTTCAATAGAAGCTTCAAGATTTATGATTACTTCTGGGGGAACAACTAATGCACCATGTCGATCTGCATGCAATAGATCCCCATCTTCTATTTCAAGACCAAAAATATTTACCTTTGTTGCAAGTTCAGTTGCGCGGACAAAGGCGTGGCTTGGCCCTATAGATCCGGCAATTAATGGGAATTCAGGTTCCAAATCACCTATATCACGCATGACGCCATTGGTTATCGCTCCTGCGACTCCTAAACCCTTGTGAACAGCGGTATGAACCTCTCCCCACCAGGCGCTAACACAGTGGGGAAAATCCTCATCTTCCACCACTGCAATTTTAGGCTCCGTTCCAGAAGCCATATGATGAAAATATTTCATTCGTATTGCTCTAATCTTTTCGGGTGGCTCCAAAGGTTTAGACCTACCTGATATCTTCGCAGTCCGCGCATATCCAACGAAGGAGCCATAATGTGGATCAGAACTTTGAAAAGTTCCTTTCGTAAATTTATTAAAACCGCGCCTTCCTTGAGCAACTTCGATTGCATTACAGACCGTTGGTGTATCAACTTGTTTCAACCGGGTCCACAGGGATTCTGAGGGATTTAATTTATCCATTCTTTTAATATCCTATTTGTTTTGATTGGATTTTCAAGTGTTGGCAAATGGCCAGCTCCATTGATAATGTTTAAGGTTGATTTTTGTATAAGATTATGCATTTTTTGATGTGTTTTCACATCACATAAGCGGTCGTGCCTACCACACAATAACATTGTTGGTACCGCAATATTTTGAAGCGTAGTAGTTTGGTCGATTCTGGACATTAGAGCTCGTGACTGCTGCACGAATACATTTTTCCCAAGTTGCAGAGCCATTTCAATGCATAAATCTGAAATAGAGCCTTCAGTTGAACCATTAGCAAGATAATTGGGAATATGCTGTTCTAGCATCACTTTTCTTAGATTTCCTTTTTCCACTTCATAGATTTGATTTTCACGTTTTCTTGATATGTGGTGGAGTTCCGCCTCATGGTTAGTATCCATTAATATCAACTGATGTACTTTTTCTGGTGATTGCCGGACTAGCTCGAGCGCAACGATTCCTCCTAGAGATAATCCCGCTAGAATGAATTTATCTGGCGTATTATCGAGTATATTTGAAGCAATTTCTGAAATTGTCTCAAAGCCAAAAGTAGGAGCAAATAGTACTGGTCGCTCCTGTGAAAAAAGATCGAATTGCGGTTGAAACAACCTTCGATCACACATGAGTCCAGGTAACAAAACTATTGGTAATTTCATTAGTTTTTTTTCCATGTAGGCCCAGCTACATCATCCGTATTGGTTATTCGATAAAGTGAACTCTCTCCAGTCATAGCTGGATAAATGTTGTATTTTAAGTTGGGTGGTATTGCCGCTGTATCTCCAGGATTAATGACTGTTTCTCCATTTTCCAGCAATAATTTCCAATGACCTCTCATCGGCATCAAAACCGAATGTTTGTCTGTCACTTCTTCAATTTTTTGTGAAGATCCTCGTGTTAAAAAATCTACTTCAAATCCCGGACGGTCCACTAAAATACCAGTTTCGCCTATAACGTTTACCGGGTGAGTGTCCGCCATGGCCATTAAATCCCAGTATCTGGCAACGTGATTTGGTACAACATTTTTTGTAGTTGGCTCCGGATATTGTTTTAATTCTTGGTCAGTTAAAACTGGCATAGGCTTTAAACCACTGGGTAAATGCTGATTTTTTTTTGTATCGTAGAGGCGACCTGTCTCTGCTAAAATTAAACCGTGTGCCGAGGCATCTTCGATCACTTGTGGAGCCCAGATGACTCCTCCTCCGGCGTCATCACCGCCAAGTATAGCCATTATCATACCGTAGTCAGTTCCGATATTTTCAAACCCGCGAAAAATACCTGTTGGTATATTAATAATGTCACCTTCGGTTAAAGTTACCTCGCCAGCGGTACCCCATCGACCCCAAAAAAACCTCCACCGACCAGTTAAAACAAAAAATACTTCGGCTGTTCGATGAGAATGTAAACTATTTCTGCAACGGGGTGGCTGACCCGCAGCCCCAACATTAAAACCTGGAGTTTCTTTTATGTGGACATGTTGGTCGGCACTCTCGGATACGCCTCCACCAATGATCGTGAAATTTTCTTTTCTATCTGATCCAGGCGTATGAGCGTCAATAAAGGCTGTTTTGCAAGGTTTTAACTCGCCGTAACGAACAATTCTTTTTTCCATATCGGCTATGTTCATTGTTTTACCCTTTCTTTATCCTGTTTTTAGGATGATTTGCTTCCAGATAGCTGTTTCGTCAAATACAACAAATTCTCTTCTTAATCCCCTAGGTCCAAATTCGACGTGGGCTGATCCCATCACGTATACAATTGCTCCTGTAGGTTTACCAAATCTTCCCCATCCATCATGTTTACCATATAAGCTAAATCGAATGGCGGCACGAGGCGGCATAAGTGGATCTTCTCGACCAATTTGATGGTCGATTGAAAACTTTGCCGATGGAAAACTTGATCGAAGAGACATCCAAAATTCGTCAACTGCATTATGATTTATTTCGCTCTTGCCGTTAGGATATTCTAGTTGACACGCTCGATCATAAGCTTTGGGGACTATCGAAAAATTCGACTCCATCATCTTTTGGAGTATGCTGGCATATTTTTCTCCCCATTTATTATTGTTTCCCTTTCCGGTGTAGGGGCCCGTGACGTCCATTTTTGGGCTGAACGGCATTACACAGTTCTCATTGCCGCCTTCACGCTCGATTAGAGTACGCGCATAGTCCTCCGGCCTAAATCCTAACTGTATAATGATTGCACCTTGATCACGTATTAGCCATTCATCATCAATTTGATTATTTTTAGCGTGGCAATCAGCAATCACTCGATATTTTAATTGTTTTCCTGTTGCCTTGCCATAAACTCCATCACCCAGGTGCGTAGCAGTAGTATAAATTCGATGGGACGATAGCATCCCAATTTCAGGGTTTCCCGACCAAATGACATCTTCACCGAGTAGTTTGCGATCCGGAAATTCTGCCAGAGTTGCCATTGTAGCTCCAATGACATCTTTATTTCCAATGA
>PAHT02000030.1 GCA_002705045.2 Paracoccaceae bacterium
TTAAATCATTTCAGAAAAGCGATTGAAATTAATCCAAATTTTATGGACTCTTACATTAATCTTGGCATTGCCCTGAGCGAACAAAATCAGAACGATGCAGCCATTAAAATTTATAATCAAGCTGTTAAAATTGACCCAAACAATTTAAAAATACGCACTCTTATTGGTCATTTTTTTAAAAATGCTGGTAATTTAGAAGCTGCACTAAAAAGTTATATTTATGCTCGTGATATTGCACCAGATGATAATGAGGTTTACTTTAATATTGCCAATTTACAAAGTGCGCAGGGGGATTACATTGCTGCCATTGGGAGCTTTAAGAAAGCTATAACGCTTAAAACAGACTATATTGACGCGTTTCATAATATGGGAGTTGTTTATCAGGGGCAAGGAAAATTGGATAAGGCCTTACAGTGCTACAGGCAAGCTTTAAAGTTTTCTCCTGACAATCAAAGAAGTGAGATTCACTTTGAACAAGCGGGACATTTGCTTGCTGCGCTGACTGGTAATACTACCAAGTCAGCGCCAAAAAGCTATATTGAAAATCTTTTTGATAAATACGCTGATACATTTGATCAGTCGCTAGTCCAGAAACTTGAATATTGTGGACCTCGGGTAATATTTGAAATGGTAAGAGAAAATAGTCCCACAGGCTCAGTTGGATCAATATTGGATTTAGGTTGTGGTACCGGTTTGGTTGGGGTCGAGTTTAGAAGTTTTTGTAATAGAATTGAAGGGATAGATTTATCCAAATCCATGATAAATCAAGCAAAAAAAAGAAATTTGTATGATAAGTTGACCAAGGTTGAGCTGAAGGAATATCTGTTGAGCGCAGATCTAAATTTTGATTATTTTATAGCTACTGATGTTTTTATTTATGTTGGTGACCTATTGGAACTTTTTAGAATTATTAAATCAAAAAATAAAAAGCCGGGAAGGATAGCTTTTACAACGGAGCATACATTAAAAGATGGGTTTCAACTTGAGAAGTCAGCACGCTATTCGCATTCATCGTCCTATATAGAAAATATCAGCAAACGACTGGGTTATAATAGCATTGACTCATCTCTCTTTCATTTAAGAAAAGACCGCGAAGAATTTTTAATTGGTGGTGCATATTTACTGGAATTTTAGGCTGACGGGTAAATTAAATCCAATTTAAAGGTTCTACCCTCTACTAAAATTACAGACTAGTACTTTAGATTTCTAATATTTTTGAGCGAAGTTACGCACAGTTCAGAGACGATTTTAAGATTTTGCATAACCAAATTACGGCTAATTTTGATCGTCACAGATAATCGTTGGGTTTTTTTAACTAGAAAGCTTTCCTAGCAATTTAAAAAAATCTATCCCTGAGTTGTTGAAACTTTTACATTGGTTGGGCTAATCCAAAGAACGTTTTAAAGGCTAAAATCAATTTAAATAAGTTTGGTATACAATTGTAAGCCAACGATGGAATAATATCTTCAATCTTTGAAAATTAATTATAATAGATTTTCTTTTCTACACTAACTTTGATCTTTGGTGAATAAAGTCGATCAATTGTTTATTGTTTTAGATGGACCTGCTGTGTATTGGTCAGCTTAAACTAGTAGGCAAACAAAATTAACAAGTAGCTGTTAAAATTTTCGTCCATAGTAAAAGAGATTTAGAGTGTATCGTCATGTTCAAAACATTGCGTAAAAAGATTTGGCGGAGAGACAGGGATTCGAACCCTGGGTAGGGTTGCCCCTACAACGGTTTTCGAGACCGCCCCATTCAACCACTCTGGCACCTCTCCAAAGCTAAATGCTATACAAACCCTAAATTTTTTTGCAACCCTTTCGGATTTTTCAAACTGTTGACATTTGAAACGATTTATCGGATACACTCTCGCAATTACGATAATTGTTGAGATTAGGAAATGACGCAGTCTTAGGTGGGTGTTTACCAATAACTCTTTTGAGGCCAACTGACGCGGTTAAATAAGGAAATGAAATGTTTGCAGTTTTGAAAACTGGCGGTAAGCAGTATAAGGTAGTAGATAATGATGTAATTATTGTCGAAAAGCTTTCAGCCGAAGAAGGTGATTTGGTCCAGTTTGAGAAAATAATGATGATTGGAGATAAAAAAGTTGAAGTCGGAACCCCGGATATCTCGGGAGCTGCAGTACATGCGGAAGTATTAGAGCAGATCAAGAGCAAAAAAGTAATTTCTTTTGTGAAACGTAGAAGGAAGCACTCTTCGCAGCGCAAACGAGGTCACAGACAGAATTTGACGGTATTAAAAGTCCGTGAGATATTAGCCGCCGGGGCAAAAGATATTGGAAAACAAATTGAAGCTGGTGTTAGCATCATAGGATCAAATGGTAAAGCTGGCAACAAGTCAGCGGCTAAAGCGGTAGCAGTAAAAAAGCCAGCGCTTAAGACGGAAACAGCAAAAAATCCAGCTGCTAAAGCGGTAACAGAAAAAAAGCCAGCGCTAAAGACAGAAATAGCAAAAAAGCCAGCTGCTAAAGCGGTAACAGCGAAAAAGCCAGCTGCTAAAGCGGTAACAGCGAAAAAGCCAGCGGCTAAGATGGAAACAGCAAAAAAGCCAGCGGCTAAGGCTAAAACAGCAAAAAAATCTGATATTACAGATAAAAAGTAATCAGGAGATTAAAATATGGCTCACAAGAAAGCTGGTGGTTCATCAAGAAACGGACGAGACTCTGCGGGTAGAAGGCTTGGAGTGAAGAAGTTTGGCGGAGAATTAGTAAAACCGGGAAATATAATAGTGCGACAGCGTGGAACTAAATGGTGGCCAGCTAGTAACGTTGGTCTAGGGAAGGATCATACGATTTTTGCCACTGGTGAGGGGTATGTAAAGTTTCATAAAGGTTTGAAAGGCAGAACCTTTATTTCTGTTCTACCAATTGAAAGTACTGCGTAGAAGGTTCAACGAAGTAAAATGATTTCGAGAACTAAAGATAACTTTTGAAAATCTTTGTGACTGTTAAGACCTCTAATACTTATCAAAAATTTTTTTGATAAGTATAAACGTGCTAAATAGCTATGGCATTACATGAGCCTGTAGTTGAGATTATTCAGCAGTGATTTTGAGATTATCATACCTGTATTTGCATTGGGACTCTGGGTAGGTGGTTTTTAATCTGGAACTCAACTAAAGTAAATATATTCAAAATTTGATATAGTTACAGGTAAAAAAATGGTTGGGAACTCGCTTTGAAATTTCTTGATTTAGTAAAAGTTCATATTCGTTCTGGCAGTGGGGGTTCTGGCTGTGTAAGCTTTCGTCGGGAAAAGTACATAGAGTTTGGCGGACCTGATGGTGGTGATGGAGGAAATGGTGGCAATGTTCAAGTTCATGCGGTTACCGGTTTAAATACTTTGATCGATTTTAGGTATCGTCAACATTTTTTCGCAAAAAATGGTCATCCAGGTATGGGAAAGCAAAGATATGGCGCAAATGGTACAGACGCCATTCTTCGCGTTCCAGTTGGTACAGAGATTTTAGACGAAGATGGTGAAACATTGCTTGCAGAGGTCATGGAAGAAAATGAAAAGATTTGTATAGCTGAAGGTGGGAACGGTGGTTGGGGAAATCTACGTTTTAAGTCCTCAACAAATCAAGCGCCCAGAAAGGCTAATCAAGGTCAGGTTGGGGAAGAAAAAACAATTTGGCTGAGGTTGAAGCTTATTGCTGATATTGGTATTTTTGGACTTCCAAACGCTGGGAAGTCAACTTTTTTAGCGACTAATTCAAATGCTCGACCAAAAATTGCAGATTACCCATTTACAACATTACATCCAAATTTGGGTGTGGTGTCCATCGATAATAGTGAGCTAGTTTTTGCAGACATCCCTGGTTTGATCGCGGGAGCACATAGCGGAAAAGGCTTGGGGACGAGATTTTTGGGCCATATTGAACGGTGCTCGATATTGGTTCATCTTATCGATGGAACATCGCAAGATATAGTTCATGATTATAAAGTAGCCAGCCTTGAAGTTGAAAAATATGGAACTGTGCTTACGAAAAAGAAAATTATCACGGTTATCAACAAAATAGATGCGCTTGACAAAAAAAGTATATTAGAGAAAGTGTTGGAATTGTCATGCTTGACCGACGATGTTTATACTGTGTCTGCTGTAAGTGGAAAGGGTATGATTAAGTTGTTGAGGCGGTTAAAAAAATTAACTTCATGTAGTTCTGATAATAGTGAAAGAAAAAATAATTTAATGACTTGGGCGCCATGACTATTTCGAAAATTAAACAATTTGCAAAAAGCAAATTTTCTGATGCTCGGTGTATCGTAATTAAGATTGGCTCTGGATTGCTCGTGCAAAAAAAAACAAACCTTTTGCGATTGGATTGGCTTAACTCTGTTGCCGCTGACGTGCATAGTTTGCAGTCCGAGGGTAAAAGAGTAGTAATAGTTTCTTCTGGGTCAATTGCGTTCGGTAGAAAAATTCTAAAGTTAGAAAATAGTATTTTAAGCTTAGAAGAGAGCCAAGCAGCAGCGGCAGTCGGACAAATATTTTTAGCGCAGTCTTATCAAAAAATATTAGAAAAGTTTAATATTATAGCAGCACAGATTCTGGTAACAGCTGAGGATAGTCAAAACAGGAGAAGATACTTAAATAGCCGTGCAACCCTACTCAAATTACTCGAGATGGGCGTAGTTCCGATAGTGAATGAGAATGATACTGTAGCTACTGATGAGATCCGATTTGGTGATAATGACCGTTTGGCGGCTCAAGTAGCGTCTCTTTGTGATGCAAATATTTTAGTTTTACTTTCAGATGTAGACGGCCTTTATACGTCTGACCCCAATTTGAATTTAGAGGCATCTCATATTCAAATAGTGGAAAAGATTACTGATGATATAGAAATGATGGCTACTGACAAAGAATCTGGATTTTCAAAGGGTGGGATGCGCACAAAATTAGAAGCAGCAAAAGTAGCTGTAGCGGCCGGATGTCATATGGTAATCACAAATGGTGATTGTAGATTGCCTATACATTCGATTTCTCAGGGTCGAAAGTGTACTTGGTTTGTATCATCTGATGATCCCATCGATGCTCGAAAACAGTGGATCTTTAATACAAAGGCTAAGGGAGAGATTTATGTTGATACAGGTGCTGAAAAAGCAATCGTCAAGGGAAAGTCGCTATTACCAGCCGGAGTGATAAAAATTACTGGTGAATTTTATCGGGGTGATACTGTCGTTATATTGTCATCTGATAGTAAGTTTTTAGCCCGTGGATTGATCGGTTACAGTTATAAAGATGTCGATCTTATTAAAGGCTGTCACTCTAGTAAAATTAAAGCGATATTGGGACATCCTGGTAGATCAGTTTTAATTCATAGAAATGATATGACTTTATAAAACTTTAAATTAATAGGGACCGTTATATATGCATATATCTAATATAATGATGAAAATTGGTAGGAATGCAAAGCAAGCATCTAAAAGTTTGAGATGCTTAACATCTGAGAAAAAAGATCTAGCGCTATCGTTGATTTGTAATTTTATAAGTGAGGAAAAGGATAAAATATTAGAAGCAAATCATAAAGACATGGAATTTGGTCGGGGTAAAAATTTATCTGATGCGATGTTAGATCGACTTTATGTTGATGAGATCAGACTAAATAACATAGTGAAGGGCTTGAAAGATATTATAGCACTTCCCGATCCTGTAGGTACTTTGGTAGAAAAAATTCCTAGACCTAATGGTTTAACGATTAGAAAAGTTCGCACTCCAATTGGTGTTGTTGGAGTTATTTTTGAAAGCAGGCCAAATGTTTTTGTGGATGCTGGGGCATTATGTTTTAAATCTGGAAATCCAAGCGTTTTGAGGTGCGGATCTGAAAGTTACAACACCTCATTGGTTTTTCAGAATTGCTTTGACCTAGCATTTAAGAAATTAGGTATTTCCGAATTTTGTACTCAATTAGTTCCAACGCGTGATCGTTCAGCTGTTGAGGAAATGTTAAAGATGAATGAATTTTTTGACGTAATTATTCCACGTGGTGGAAAAGGACTTGTTGGCTTAGTACAAGAAAAAGCAAGGGTACCAATTTTCGCTCACTTGGAGGGTGTTGTACACATTTATGTACATTCTGAAGCTGATCCAGAAAAAGCAAGGACCGTTATTCTCAACTCAAAAGTTAGAAGGCCTGGAATTTGTGGTGCAGTTGAATGCTTGCTCCTTGATGAACAATTTGTACAAAAACATGGAATTTCCATTATTTCTGATCTCATTCAAGCCGGAGTTTTAGTGAAAGGCTCAGATGAGTTGCTAGGTATCGACGGAGTGTGCTTGGCTGAGAGCAGTGATTGGGGAAAGGAATTCTTAAATATGACTATTGCTGTTCGAACAATAGCTGGCATTGATGAAGCGGTGTCTTTCATAGAGTCACACGGTTCAAATCATACTGATTGCATTATTACTGAAAATGACGAGTTGGCTGAGGAATTTTTTATGCAATTAGATAGTGCTATTCTGATGCGAAATGCGTCAACTCAATTTGCAGATGGTGGTGAATTTGGTTTCGGAGCTGAAATAGGAATATCGACTGGAAAGTTACATGCTAGGGGGCCTGTAGGATTAGAGCAATTAACAACGTTTAAATACCTGGTAGATGGTACGGGCCAGATTAGGAGTTAATTTCAATCACGGCTCTATTGTCGCCATCGTCTTTTGGGTCCGCAGTCGATATGAACAAAACTTGAGCTCACGTAGCGACCGATCCCACCGAGGTTGCATGACTCGGCCGCTTTTCCGATTTGATTAACTGTTCTGGATCTCATTCTTAGGTCAGCAGCCATTCCCTTAATATGATAGGAGTTTCTAGCAACCCCCGCGGTAACTCGTGCTAACATTTTGTTGGTTTTAATTGTACGATATCCAGACAGTAGCTCAAACGGTTCCTCCGTATCGAGCAATGTTTGAGTAGCTGAGATTATATCTAGGTTAGCTGTGTCAATCCTGATAACTTTATTCTGTCTCCAGTCGCGCATAAAATAATTGATTTCATCAAGCGCCTCTTGAACGTACTGACCTTCTATCCAATAAATTGTATTTACTCTCTCTCCTGTATTTGAATTTTGAAATTTAATTCTTCGGATATCACCAGCTTTACTAAAAAAACCAGCTGATGAGCCTATCGAAGGAACCATCAGTCCGGCGGCGCAAGCGGAAAAAATCTTCAGAAAATTTCTGCGATTTTGCATTTTTAAA
>PAHT02000075.1 GCA_002705045.2 Paracoccaceae bacterium
ATCATTGCGCTAGCTGGACTATGGGCTTATGCCTCGTTATATACAGTAAAACCTGAGGAAAAATCTATAGAGCTTTTTTTGGGCAGTTACTACAAGACTGGTGAGTCAGGCTTAAATTTTGCGCCTTGGCCTGTTGTTAGGGCGGAGGTTCTGACAACAACTCGAGAAAACACTGAAGATATCGGAGTAGGTATTAGAGGTGGTCGCGCTGATGATGGGCTAATGCTTACTGGAGACGAAAATATTGTCGATATTGATTTTCAAGTAGTATGGAATATTTCCGATCCTCGGGAATTTCTTTTTAACCTCGCCGATCCAAGAAAAACGATTCAAGCTGTTTCAGAATCTGCGATGCGAGAGGTTATAGGACGCTCGGAGTTGAGCCCAATTTTAAACAGGGACCGAGCTCTTATCAGTTCTGAAGTAGGGACGCTAATTCAGAACACTTTGGATAGCTACGATAGTGGTGTCAATATTGTAAGATTGAATTTTGATAAAGCGGATCCTCCAGCTGAAGTTATTGATGCCTTTCGTGATGTACAGGCAGCTGAACAGGAGCGCGATACCCTTGAGAAGCAAGCGGATGCTTACGCCAATAAGGCACTTGCGCAAGCGCGAGGCGAGGCTGCACAGCTTCTAGAGGAGGCTGAGGGTTACAAGGCAAAGGTAGTTAATGAAGCCAGTGGTGAAGCGAGTAGATTTTTGTCGATATATGGAGAATATGTGAAGTCCAAAGATGTAACCCGAAAGAGATTATATCTGGATACAATGGAAAGGATGCTCGGAAAAGTGGATAAAGTTATATTAGACAAATCTGCAGGAGGTGATCAAGGCGTAGTACCATACTTGCCTCTTAACCAGCTAAAAGTAGGAGGGTCAAACTAATGTCATTTTTACGTATATCTGGAATTGCCGTTCTAGTTATTTTGACTATCGCCTACAGTTCAATTTTTGTAGTTGATGAGCGGCAGAAAGCTCTTGTATTACAGTTTGGTCAAATAAAAGCAGTTAAAGAAAATCCAGGATTGGCGTTCAAAATTCCGCTGATTCAAGAAGTTGTTCGCTATGACGACAGAATATTATCTCTGGATACGCAACCGCTTGAGGTTACACCTTTGGATGATCGAAGATTAGTTGTTGATGCTTTCATGAGGTATCGGATCACTGATGTTGTTCAATTTAGACAGGCAGTAGGAACTGGGGGAACTGCATCAGCCGAAAAGCGGTTGGAAAGAATTTTAAACGCAGCACTCAGAGAGGTGCTAGGTTCTGTTGGATCTAATGATGTTCTATCCGACGGTAGAGTTTCACTTATGGAACAAATACGAGATGATGCTATATCTGAAGCGCTCAGTCTAGGAATAGCTATTGTAGATGTTCGAATTAAGCGCGCCGATCTTCCAACTCAAAACTTAGCTGCAACTTTCCAAAGAATGCAAGCTGAACGGGAACGAATGGCAGCCGATGAACGAGCCCGTGGAAGGGAAGCAGCCCAGAAAGTCAGGGCTGTAGCTGACAGAACGGCAGTTACTCTCGTATCTGAGGCGAAAAGAGACTCGGAGATTATTCGTGGTGAAGCAGACGCACAGACCACTAATATATTCGCAGAAGCTTTTGGTAGAGATCCTGAATTTTATGCCTTTATTCGCTCGTTGAATGCTTATGAAAGATCCATGACTGAGACTAATACGACTATTGTAATGAGTCCCGATTCTGAATTCTTCGATTACATGAAGGAAAGCGCGATCGAGTGATTGAAAAAGTTTTTTTCGGACTTGCATCAGTCCTGGTGTTCGAGGGGTTAATATTAGCCATAATGCCTACCAGAATAAAAGCTGTGATTAAATTGATAGAGAGGATCCCTTCATCCTCTCTTTCCATAAGTGGATTGGTGATGATGGTGGTTGGCATAGTATTTTTGTCAATGATTGAACTTTAGCGCATTAATGTTGGCAAAAATATTGAAATTTCTTTTTTTGAGCATATCTTAACATTTCTGGGTTATGAGCCAAGCAAGATTAATGCTGAGGGACTATGGAAAAATTAGTGAGGGTATAGGGTATGCAAATTTATGTTGGTGCGGAAATAATAGTGAGAAAATGTTTAGTTAGGTGTCTTAACACATTTTCACTTGTCTCAGTAATGTTATTGCTGTTCCTCGTTAGGGCCGACTCTCGCGCTGCTCCAGAAAGTTTCGCCGATCTTGTTGAAGAATTGAGTCCGGCAGTAGTAAATATAACTTCGACCACCCTCGTTACCAGCCAACAAGAATTCAACCCTCGAATTCCTCCTGGTTCTCCATTCGAAGAATTTTTCCGAGAATTTCAGGATAGAGATGGACCCAACAATTCGCCTCGGCGAAGACGAGGATCGGCGCTGGGGTCTGGTTTTATAATATCCGCGGATGGATTTGTCGTAACAAATAATCATGTGATTGAGAATGCGGATGAGATTGAAATCGAAATGATAGATGGCACGTTGCTTCAAGCGGAAGTTTTTGGCCGTGACGAGAAAACAGATATTGCATTATTAAAGGTTGTTTCGGAAACGACGTTACCTTTTGTTCAATTTGGGGATGCCTCAAAGGCGCGTGCTGGAGATTGGGTTCTCGCCATTGGCAATCCGTTAGGTCAGGGTTTTTCCGTCTCTGCTGGAATTATTTCTGCTCGCGGAAGGTCTTTGAATGGTTCATATGATGATTTTATCCAAACCGATGCAGCCATTAATAAGGGAAATTCAGGTGGACCCCTCTTCAATATGAGTGGCGAAGTTATAGGCGTTAATACGGCAATATTATCACCAACTGGAGGCTCAATTGGAATTGGCTTTTCAATGTCGTCATCTGTCGTCCAAAAAGTTGTCAATCAATTGCAAAGCTTTGGTGAAACTCGGCGTGGTTGGCTTGGCGTCAGAATTCAAGACATCAGTGAGGATGTGGCTGAGGCTTTAGGTTTGGATAGCATAGAGGGTGCGCTCATTACGGATGTTCCGGATGGTCCTGCCCAGAAGGCAGGTTTAAAGTCGGGAGACATTATAACAACGTTTGATGGAACAGTAATTGATAACACTCGAACATTAGTCAGGGTTGTCGGTGATAGCGAAGTTGGAAAGGCTGTGGAGGTGATCCTGCTAAGGGATGGTAAAAGAGTGGTAAAAACCGTGATACTTGGAAGACTTGAAGAGGCGCTGCTATCGAGCAATACCAACAAGAGAGAACTGAAAAAGTCCATTATAATTGCTGGAATGACGGTTTCCACTATTACAGAAAAAATTAGATCGGAGATGGAGCTGGCACCAGATCTGATGGGTCTAGTGGTTTCAAACGTGGTAGTAGGTAGTGACGCTGAAGCTAAAGGTATTCGTGCTGGCGATATCATCACAAAAATTGGTAAGACGGTAATTTCCCTGCCTCTAGAGTTCAGAGATGAAATTGATAAGGCGCTAAAAGAGGATAAAAAATCACTTCTTTTACTGATATACCGAGACGGATCGCGCAGATTTGTTGCTCTGGCGCTTGAGAAATAGAGTAAGGGGATCTAGGAGCTAAGGAAGGTTTTCAACATCGGACATACTTAAGTGAAGGTCATCATCAGAGTAAGCTGCCTCTCTGGCAGTGGTCTCGTTCAGTTCAACGCCTAGACCAGGTAATTCAGATGGTATGATATATCCTTCTTCCCAAATTAAACTCGACTTTAATAATTCGGTGTGGAAACCACCGCCAGTTTCTATGCTTTCCAGCAATAGAAAATTCGGTAAAGTTAAGCTTAATTGAATGTTTGCGGCCCATTCAATGGGACCGGCATATAAATGTGGTGCTATCTGCGCGCTAAAAACTTCTGCGATAGAAGAAATCTTTTTTGCTTCCCAAATGCCTCCAACTCGGCCAAGGGCTGGCTGTAGGATTGAGGCAGCACCTGCTCTTAGTAGTTCGGCGAACTCGTATTTAGTCGTGAGTCTCTCTCCAGTCGCAATAGGGATCTTTGTATGTTTTGATACAGTGTGCATATTCCGAGCACTATCCGGCGGAGTGGGCTCTTCGAACCAAAGAGGGTCATATTTCTCAATCTTGCGAGCAAGTCTTATAGCGCCAGATGGGGTAAATTGTCCATGTGTGCCAAAAAGCAAATCAGCTTTAGTCCCAACAGTCGAACGAATAGAGGCACAAAAGCTTTCAGATAACTCAAGGTCATAAAGCGTGGGTTGATTCCCACCATAAATTGTATATGGTCCAGCAGGATCAAATTTTATTGCAGTAAATCCCAGAGCAACAGCTTTTTCAGCCGCTTCAGCGGATAAAATTGGCGAAGTGTAAAATTCGCTCGCTAGTTGGGTTGGCTCCGGGTAAAGATATGTATAGGTTCGTAGTTTTTCCCTCACCTTACCACCTAACAACTTATGGATTGGCTGGTTTAAATACTTTCCCACTATATCCCAGCACGCTATCTCTAATCCTGAAAATGCTCCCATTACCGTCGGATCTGGTCGTTGTGAAAACCCTGATGAATATACTCGTCTGAACATTATTTCTATATGCTGAGGGTTTTCTTCGAGCATATGCCGTTCGAAGACGTCAACTATGACAGATTTCATCGTGTGGGGGTGAATAGACGCGGCGTAAACCTCTCCATATCCGACTATTCCACATGCGGTCGACAGTTTCACAAAAATGAAATACCGTCCTCCTTTGCCTGGGGTCTTATTTCTTGTGATAAACACCTCAAGATCAATTAATCGCATTTTTGCCTCGGCTAAACTCTATCAAACCACGATAAAAGAAAACATTAAAAAAAAAAAGTTTAAAAAAAATATATAGTCAAATTGAAAATTTTAAGCTATCACCGTCCCTATCGTGGCTACCGCTGTAAAAGAATTTACTGTATCCAAAAAATAGCATTTACACTAAAATATTTAAGATTAAGGTTGAATTATGTGTGGAATAGTAGGGGCGATAGGACTAGGGAATTGCAGTCCAATGTTGCTTGATTCTCTTAAACGGTTGGAATATCGAGGGTATGATAGTTCGGGCATTGTAACCTCTGATGCGGGTGAGTTTGAATTAAGACGATCCGTTGGAAAGATTAAGAATTTAGAGGAAACGGTCAATGAAAAACCATTGAGTGGATCAATTGGTTTAGGTCATACCCGTTGGGCAACCCACGGTGGAGTATCCGAGCGGAATGCGCACCCACATATTGCGGCTGACCGAGTAGCAATTGTTCATAATGGTATCATAGAAAATTATGAGTCTATTAAAGCAAAACTTCACGCGAAGGGCTATAATATTTTGAGTGATACAGATAGTGAAGTAATAGCCCATTTATTTGTTGAAGCTTTTGAAGCCGGATTAACCCCATCTGAGGCAACCCGGAGGGTAACATCCGAGATTGATGGGGCCTATGCGTTTGCCGCTATTTCAAAAGATTTTCCCAATTTGATAATTGCGGCTAGAAATTCCTCTCCATTGGCAATTGGGCTTGGGGACACTGGGTCTTTTATTGGATCAGACGCAATAGCGTTGGCTCCTGTTACTCGGAGAGTAATTTATTTGAAAGATCTTGATTATGCGATAGTGAGAGCTGATGCAGTACAGGTCTTTCGACCTGATGGAAGTGAAACTAAACGAGAACCCGTCATTGTCTCTGCTAGCTTAGCATTAATAAATAAGGGCGGTTACCGCCACTTTATGGAAAAGGAAATCTATGAGCAGCCAGACTCGATAGCGAACACTATTCGTGCTTTTTCGGGAGTGAATGGCAAAATAGCATTAGGAGTGTCTTCAAGGACGTTGGGGAACATAAACGGAATAGTCATGCTTGCTGCAGGCACAAGCTATTTTGCGTCTTTAGTTGCTCGTTATTGGATAGAGCGGATAGCTAAAATTCCAGTCAGCTGTGAACTCGCTTCAGAATTTCATTATCGCGAACCAGTAACAAGTGGAATTAATACTGCGCTTGCTATATCCCAATCTGGTGAAAGCTTAGATACCTTGAAAGCCATAAATTTTGCAGCTGAAAGAAATTTATCCACAATTGCTTTGGTAAATGTTTTAGACAGCAGTATTGCCCGAGATAGCGATTTTGTTTTAGAAACGAAAGCTGGTCCGGAAATTGGCGTTGCTAGCACAAAAGCGTTTACCGCGCAGCTTACCGTTTTGATAACTTTAGCAGTAGCCATCGCGGAGGCGAAGAATGAACTTCATGAATTACAAGTTAAAAAAACTTTAGGGCAAATAAAGTTGCTGCCTGGATTAGTTGCGAAGACTCTAGACGCTTTTGAAAGTATCAAACCGGTAGCCGGTGAGTTGAAATCTGTTCAGTCAGTTTTATTTTTAGGTCGAGGTCCCTTATTTCCGATAGCTCTGGAGGGAGCCCTTAAACTTAAAGAACTGAGTTATATTCATGCTGAGGGCTTTGCAGCTGGAGAAATGAAACATGGGCCGATTGCTCTAATAGAGGAGAAACTACCTGTAATAGGACTTCTTGCTAATGATAACTTGATTGGTAAGGTAATAAGTAATTTAAAAGAGGCTAATTCGCGTGGAGGGACTATTATACTAATTGCCGATGAAAAAGTAGCTAACTCAATAGATTTTGCGTCATATGTGATCACCGTTCCAGCGTCAGACCCAGTGTTGGCACCAATATTATTTTCTGTTCCTGTTCAGATACTTGCATACTTAACTGCTTTAGATAAGGGAACAGACGTTGACCAGCCACGAAATCTTGCAAAATCAGTAACTGTGGAATAATTTTAGAATAATATATGGTAACTATAAATTATTCATAAAATATAGGGTTATTATTGAAACAAAGAAACTATCTGTATTCAATTTAGATCCAAAAAGATCAAATAGACTGAAACTTATTAAGTCCCTTAGTGATCGAGGAAAGTCGTCAGTTGAGATCAGTGAGTATCTAAATTCTAATAAAATGAAATCTCCTAGAGGTCATCGGTACACTCCAAAATTGGTCTGGGTGACATTAGACAAATACAAGAAGAGATTAAGGAGATTTGATAGTTACAAAATTATTCATAAATCAGAAAGATTATGTGTAATTTCAAATAAATTTAGAAGACCAGAATAAGAATATATTATCCTTTACAACCGACCCAATATTTTCTGACCAAGTTATTTTCAACGGACAAATTTAACTCGTCAGTTTGTTTATCAG
>PAHT02000009.1 GCA_002705045.2 Paracoccaceae bacterium
CGTATTAGGCAAAAATTTTATTATTAAATTATGTTACTTTTTTTCACTTAGTGAAATTTCCCTAAATAAGAATTTTTCTTTAGACCTACTTCAGGGTCGGACGTTTCAGTTTTAAAACTCAAACTAAACCGACTTTTATTGTTTCTATTGCTAGGTTTGTACAGTTACTGACATAAGTGCAACATTTTAGTTTAAAAAGTAAAACATTTTTATTTTTGCAATTGTGTAACAAAAAAAGAAGAAATGATTAAAATATTTTAAAGTTTTATTTTTTGTTAGTCGTTCTTTAAGTGTAGCAACTATTTATAGGGAAGCGTTATTTATCGAAGCGAAGGTTATTTTCTTTCTCTAAAAGCGTCAAATAAAAAAAGTAAAAAATGAAACTTACCTAAAGTTCAAATAACGTTATGATTTTGAAATCATTGTAGAATAACTAGCATGAGGTGATTAGAAAATGAAACAAAAATATACAAAATTTAATTTTCCACTTGTGTCACATCACATTGGTGGCCGGGCCGGAACTCGAACATTTCCAATTTTGGACACTTTTGAACATGATATAATCAGTGTTCTATATGAAGCCGATCAGACTGCCCTAGACCAAATGTTGCATGCAAATTCTAAGATCCCATCGAAAACACTTGTTCTTGGTGATTGTTTGAGTGGTAGAGCAGGCTCCCGAGATTTTTTTATTTACAGTAATCGGTATATGAGTTCCTTGTATCGTTTATTACCCAAGTATCAAAAAGTTTATGATTATGACTCTAGATTTAAGTGGGATAATGATCCGGGAGGAAGTGCACTTGTTGAAAAAATAACAATTGAAACTGTCACGTTGGATAATGTAATGGAAAGAGAAAAAGATGTACTTCCGCCGCCCGATTTTTTATCTTTAGATACGCAAGGCAGTGAATTAGAAATTATCAAAGGTGGCTTAAATACAATTAACAGTAATGTAGTGGCTATTCAAACGGAAGCATCGTTGGTGCCAATATATGAAAATCAACCTCTCTTCGGCGAGATTGAATCATACTTAAGGCAACTCGGGTTTGAAGTCGCTTCTTTCGATGTTCACGAAGTAAATTATATGTCAGATAGAACACCTATCGGATTCGGTGGATTAGGGTTTCCACGGCAGGCGGATGTATTATTTCTGCGAACTGAGGAAACAATGGAAAATGTTTCTGATAAAACTTTGAGTCTTCTCAAACAGGCGTTTATTTGTTTTGTTTACAAGTATTTTGATAAAACCTACGAAATACTTTCCTCAATATCGTTAGACATGTTCAAGATGTTGATTACTGGTGATAATTCAAAAGACAATCTATATTTACGATTTTTGGAGCAACTCAAGATATCTATGATTACTGATTACAAGTTAATTTTTCCGGTAAAATATTCAGACATCTTTGATTGGGAGGATGGGAAAAAGCGTTTTTCAGGTAGAGATGGTGATCATGATTTTAATAAAATATATAACTCTTATATGAGTAATCTGTCTCCAGATGAGGTTCTGCAAGGTTTGAATATTTTACAAACAGAAACGCATTTTGGCATTGAAGTTGTTGCAAAACTTTGTGGTTTTGTTGAACATTCAGATGATTTAAGGAAACGACGACTTGAACAAGTGAAGGGTCTAAAAAACTGGCTACGTTTAGCCTCAAGTTAGGAATTTCATATTATGATAAGCTGGGAAATAGGTTTAACAGAATTTGTTTATTAGTCTATTTAATAACTTTTTGAATTGTAGCTCAAATCGAAGAATGCTAACTTAATATTTAGCTACGAAAGGGCCTTTTAATGTTCGCCAAAACTTTTGCTAAAAAACTTGAAAGTTTTGGGATACATTACGGTTGGGTTATAGCTTTCTTGGCTTTTTTAACTACTGTTTTTTCTTCAGCAACTCTAAGTATTCCGCAACTAATGATTTTACCACTAACAGAGACTTTCAATTGGAAAATTTCTGATGTGACTTTATCTATAGCGGTAATGTATATTGTTTTAGCATCAATTGCACCATTTGGAGGTGCGTTGATGTTACGCTTGGGCCTTCCAAAAGTAGTAATAATTTCAATAAGTTTTACAATTGTTGGTCTTACAACGATGATATTTAGCTCTGAAACCTGGCACCTACTCTTCAATATTGGACTATGTCTTGGTGTCGCGTCAGGCATCCTTGGATTAGGCTTAAATGCAACGGTCGCAACGCGTTGGTTTGTGGCGAAACGAGGTCTTGTAGTTGGTATATTGACTGGGGGTTTTGCTGCCGGTCAATTGATTTTTCTTCCTTTTATGGCTTGGATTGTAAGTAATTTTAATTGGCAAATGGCCATTGTTCCATGCTTGGTAGGAAGTACATTGTGTGGTATCTTTTTCCTTCTTTTTGGTCGAAGTTGGCCTCACGAGCTTGATATTGCGCCTTTCGGCGAGACAAAACTTTATTTTCCTCCCGCTCTGGACAAAAAGGGAGCGATTCATATTAGCATTTCTGCGTTAGTTGGTGCAGTAAGGCATCCAAGCTTTTGGATGTTAGCTATTACATTTTTTATTTGTGGGTTAACTTCAACCGGTATTGTGGGGCAACACTTTATTCCGTTTTGTGCTGATAATAATGTTGGTATTATTGCTGCTTCTTCTTACTTAGCGGTAATGGGTGTTTTCAATTTTATTGGAACTATGAGTTCTGGTTGGTTATCAGACAGATATGACAATTATAATTTGTTATTTCTTTATTATGGATTACGTGGAGTTTCTTTAATATTTTTACCATATAGCGATTTTGACATTTTTGCGCTTACCTTATGGGCAATGTTTTTTGGTTTAGATTACATAGCGACCGTTCCGCCAACCGTTAAATTAACCGGCAGAGCTTTTGGAGTGGTCGGTGGCCCAGTAGTTTTTGGTTGGATCTTTTCAGCTCATCAATTTGGTTCAGCTTTAGCTGCCTATGGCGCTGGATTATCGAGAGATTCTCTTTTGTCTTATCTCCCCGCTTTTATAGTAGCAGGTCTGTTCTGTTTTTTTGCGTCAATTTTAATTTTATTTTTTAAGTTCTCGAAAGCCGTTTGGACGAAGCCTGCATAAGTCTCTGAGGCTCTAAGGTTCAAAGAAAAAATTGTAGGTTAAGCGAATGCAATTTAAGGTGAAAATTTAAAAGACTGGAGTTGCCAGTGAGCCGTAATAATTCTACCAGTATTTATTTGTAAGGTTTTTTAACAGTCATTCTAGGAGATGTGGAAATGATCGAGTCAACTTTGATAAGCTACATTACTGCAGATTATAAAACGAAAAGTGACATGAAAGTAGGAATGATGGAATGGCAAAATATAATTCAGGAGATGACGCCAAGGTTTAAAAAAGCTGGAGCTTTGAGGCAGACAGCAAGTCAAGTTTGGAACAAGGAAGGAGTTTTTAGGTTGGGTTACACTTGGGAATATAGAGATGAAAAAGCGTTTGTCGAATGCCAAGGTCTTTTTAGGGAAGCGGAGTCACTTTTTGATAAGCGAACAGAAATAATTCGAAAGGTTTTTGCTAATAGGGGTGTTATCTTGGAGGATATTGTATTTTAAGTTTAATTTAAAATACATATTAAATATTGGGTTGGTTTTTTTGTGGATAGCTTTTAAAAAGGTTATTTAAAAAATTATATTATACTCGTAGTAATATTTGCAAAGAACGCGACATTATGTTTTTTCACTCGTTCGAAATTTTTTAGTTGGAGCTAGTAATTGGAAAATGAAAAGCCACGAATTTCGGTCGTCATCCCCACATTCAATAGATGGACCACTTTACCACGTGCAATCGAATCTGTTCTAAACCAGTCAAGTCAACCCGAAGAAATAATAGTAGTAGATAATGGTTCGTTAGACGAAACTATGAAAAAGGTAAAAATTCATTACCCATCCATTAAACTGTTGTTTGAAAAAAAAATTGGCGTTAGTGCTGCACGAAATTTAGGTATTAGAGCGTCTAAAGGTAATTGGGTCGCTTTCTTAGACTCCGATGATGAATGGTGCCAAAACAAGCTGGAACGGCAAATCCTCTGCCAAAAACTCAGCTTAAAAGGTGAGAGATTAGTTCATACCAACGAACTTTGGAAAAAAAATAATGTTTTACGACCCCAGATGAAAAAACATAAAAAAGCTGGCGGTAATATTTTTTTTTCGTGTCTACCTCTATGTTGTATCTCTCCAAGTAGCACTCTTATACGGAAAGATGTTTTTCAAGATATAGGGTATTTTGATGAAAATTTACCAGCATGTGAAGATTATGATTTTTGGCTCAGGTTCTGTGCTAATGAGGAGGTTCTTTTTGTTGATGATAATTTAATCATCAAGCATGGTGGCCATACTGATCAATTATCAAAAAAATACTGGGCAATGGATAGATTTAGGATCTATGCATTGGAGAAATTAATTAAAACGACTGTACTTCCGTCTGAACACTACAAAGCTACTTTTGAAATGTTAATCTCCAAACTTGACGTATTGATTAACGGTGGTCGTAAACATAAGAATAAATCTCTTCTGTACTTTTACACCAACAAGAAGAATTATTGGCTGGGGTCGTACGCAAATTCTAAGGAGAATAATCAGATAAAGATCCGTAAAACAATGGAATACTGTGGTTATTATTATGAGTAGTAATGCAAAATGGGTGGTAGCACTTAAGGCGGAAGCTAAACCCATTATAAAAGCCCTGGGTCTCAATCGGATTGATAAAAATGTAGTTTTTCCAGTTTATAAAGATAAAAACGCAAGGAATTGGCTGGTCATCTCTGGGGTGGGTCAGAAAAATGTGGTGGCTGCGGTCAAATATATTAGTGAATTCAGTGATTCTAAAGGGTGTTCTGTTTGGATCAATATTGGTATCGCGGGTTCGTCCTCGGATCGGTACGGAGAACTTTTTTTAATTGATAAAATCACTCGAGCTAGTAGCGACGAGTGTTTCTATCCAGGTTCTATACTAAAAAGTAATTTACAAAAGTCTGAATTATTGACAGTTGATGAACCGTTGCTTGATTATTCTAAAGTTGATCTTGTTGACATGGAAGCCGCTGACTTCGTTCGTGTTACTTCTAAAATTTCTGGTAGAGATCTAGTTTTGGTAATGAAGATTGTATCCGATGGACCAAACAATTCGGTAAACGATTTAACTGCAACTCGGGTTTCTCATTTAATTTTACAAAATATTAACTTAGTTATCGACCATGTAAACAAATTGATTTCTTTAGCCTCTTTAGAAGAAGAACGATTTGAAAACCCTAAAGGTTATACTGCCGTAATTGAGCGCTGGCATTTCACTGTATCTCAGCAACATGAATTAAAGCAGTTGATGAAACGATGGGTTGTTGCATACCCTTTTACTAATATTATAAAGAAGTTAAAAATAATGAAGAATTCTCGCGAAGTTCTCACTTTTTTAAAACATGATTTGGATAATTACAAAATTGATTGGAAGTAGAATTGGTTGATACCATTTATTGTGAGGAAAGTGTAACTGATCATCCTCGAACTAGGGAGATATTTTCCCGTTTTAAAAGTGCACGAAAAATTTCTGTTCCAAGATATGGAGCGATTTTTAATAAGAGAGATCAAAACTTCAAATTACAAAAACGTAACCCTGCGCTAATCCTCGCCAGAAAGTATAACGGGTTCGTGTTGCCGGTTCCAGATGGTTTTGGACTAAGTGATCATAACAATTTTTATTTTTCTCATATGTATAATTGTATTTATGACTGTCGATATTGCTTCTTACAAGGTTTGTACTCTTCTGCAAATTATGTGTTGTTTGTAAATTACGAAGATTTTTCAACGCAGATTGAAGCTACTATTGCAGCTCACAAGGGTAAGAACGTTGCCTTTTTTTCTGGCTATGATTGCGACTCTCTTGCCTTAGAAAATATAACTAACTTTACTTCATTTATTTTACCTTTGTTCAAAAAAAATCCAACTGCGCTTTTAGAATTGCGCACCAAAAGTATTCAGTTGAAACCGATGATAATTTCCGATGTTTTAAAAAACTGTGTAATCGCTTACAGTTTGATACCGGACGCAATTTCGAAGCACTTGGATATAAAAACACCCAGTATTGATCGGCGGATCCACGCGATGAAAAAATTAGCGGCTAAAGGATGGAAATTAGGATTAAGATTTGACCCATTGATTCACGGTGAAGACTGGAGAAATCTCTATAAAGGATTGATCGACAGAATTTTTTCTGAAATACCAGCGGACTCGATCCATTCAATTAGTTTTGGAGCTCTTCGATTTCCAAAGGCTATGTTTAAAAAAATTCATTCAATGTATCCAAAAGAATTATTATTTTCGGGTCCTCTTCTTAGTACCGGTGGCCTGGTTTCGTATAAAAGCGATATTGAAAATGAAATGATAAGTTTTTGCCGCCATGTCATAAATGAGACTATTGCACAGCCAATTATATTTAATTGTTCTTTTGATCCTTCAACCAAAAAAGAAATAATTCCATGAATGGGAAGCTTATAATTGTAAGTGGGAGCTCTAAAGGTATTGGAAAAGCAACTTCTGAGCTTCTCTTGACTGAGGGTGCAACTGTTGTAGGACTTTCTCGAACTCAAGGAAAATTTAATCCTCACAGTGGCAACTATATACAATATAACTGTAATATTGAAAATCTTGATGAGTTAACTCTACTTTTTAGTCAAATTCTTTTAGAACATCCAAGAATTGATGGTTTTGTAAGTTGTGCCGGATTTGGTGATTTTAGAGGGTTTGAAAACTTTTCGGTTTCTCAGATTATATCCTTTTTACACGCCAACTTATTATCTCATATAATTATGACCAGATTACTTCTTCCTGCCATGAAAAAACAAAAATCTGGTAGAGTAGTATTTATTGGTTCTGAGGCCGCATTGAAAGGAAGTCAAAAAGGCAGTATGTATAATACTGCGAAATTTGGGTTACGTGGATTTTCTCAGTCTATTCGTGAGGAGTGCAGCAAAAGTAACGTTCACGTTAGTATCGTTAACCCTGGAATGGTCAGGACTAACTTCTTTAGTGAACTCAAATTTGCGCCTGGAGATCACTCAAGCAACGCAATTGATCCAATCGACGTTGCAAAAGTTGTGTTAGGCATTCTAACAATGAGAGAGGGTACTGTGATTGATGAAATAAATCTCTCTCCTCTAAAGAAGGTGGTAAAGTTTAAAAAAGATCTTTCTTAAATTTAGAGAATTGTATTAACGTATTATAATTTGCAAATAAACTAGTAGGGTCAATTTATGAACTATTATTTTGTTGACACAAGTTAATATTTATATGAGCATTTCGTACCTAAACTGCTCACAATTAAATTACGCGTAGGAGAGAATTATGAATTTAACGAAAACTTTTAGTGCAGCTATACTAGCGGCGTCAGTTTCGCTAGGTGGCTTTGCTGCCAATGCGGAAAAGGCAGGAGGATCGATGGTATTTTTGGTCCAGCCAGAGCCACCGTCCCTTGCCGGTTACGTGACTACTTCAGGTCCAGTAGGTCTGGTTTCGCCAAAGATTTACGAAGGTCTTTTTGACTACGACAATGATGGAAACATTATACCTGTTTTAGCCGAAAGTTATAGCATGAGTGCAGATGGCAAAACCGTCACATTTAAATTACGAAAAGGTGTAAAGTGGCATGATGGTGAGGATTTCACATCGGAAGACGTTCAGTTTACAATCATGGATGTTCTGAAAAAAGTGCACCCGCGTGGTCCAAATTCGTTCAAAGAAGTCTCGAGTATAGATACTCCAGATGACTATACTGCAATTTTTAATCTTGATAATCCCGCTCCGTATATGATGCGCGCGTTTACCGGATATGAGTCCCCAATTGTTCCTAAACATCATTTAGAGGGAAAAGATCTTAAAAGTGCTCCTCTAGGAAACAACCCTATTGGAACTGGTCCATTT
Organism: Paracoccaceae bacterium; assembly: GCA_002705045.2. GTDB lineage: Bacteria > Pseudomonadota > Alphaproteobacteria > Rhodobacterales > Rhodobacteraceae > JAYZEV01. The sequence goes on from PAHT02000009.1 coordinate 7,926, forward strand.
AAATTTAATGAATGGAAGAAAGGGCAATATATCCGATTAGATAAAAATGAAAATTATTGGGGTGATGATGGTCCTTACATCGATCGAATAGTTGGAAGATTTGTTCCTGATGCTTCCACAAGGACTGCAGCAATGGAAAAAGGTGAGGTACTGTATGCGGCGTATAATGCCGTACCAAATATTGATGCTGTGCGTTTGAAGGATCGCGATGATATCGGTGTAACTACAGATGGGTATTCAATGATTAACCCAATGGCTCTTCTTGAATTTAATACTAAAGAAGGTCCATTCGTTGATGCAGCGGTTCGGAGGGCTATTTCTACAGCGATTAACCGTAGATTTATGATTGATACTATTTTCTTTGGTTATGGAAAACCGGCTACTAGTGCTTTGTCGAGTAATTTTAAGGCTACGGGACTTCACGCTGAAATGCCAAATTATCCAGAAAATGGAGATATAGCTGCTGCAAATAAAATGCTTGATGACGCAGGTTATTCAAAAGATGGGGCGGGCATTCGTATGAAGGGTGTTCTTGATCTTATCCCATATGGTGAAGACTGGCGTCGAGGAGGAGAATATCTAAAGCAAGTCCTTGGTGACATTGGTATTGAGGTTGAGCTCAGATATGAAGATGTTCCAACTTGGCTGAAGCGTATTTATCATAATTATGACTTTCAGATGAACCTTAACTACTTTTATCAATTAGCTGACCCAGTGCTAGGTGTGCATAGGCATTATGGAACTAATATGATACGAAAAGGAACACATTTTGTTAATTCGTCGCGGTATAGTAATGCCAAGCTTGATGATCTACTAAGAGCTGGAATGACGCAACCAGATGAAATAAAGCGTGCAGCGATTTACAAAGAGATACAGACCATTTTGGCTGCCGATATGCCAGTGGTGAATCTTTTTGAGCTAGAGTTCCTCACTGTTTATAATACTAAACTGAAGGGGGCGTACGGCTCAGCAATGGGAGCATATTCGTCCTTTAGTGGTGCATGGTTAGATTAGTAAGTAAAAATTAAACTAAAGAAAGGTACCGAGGTTTCCTCGGTACCTTATTCATGAGATAGCTCACCAAGATTTTGGTTGAGTATTTTACGTAACGAACTGTAGAACTAATAATGAATAAAACTAATAAAATTCTTCGATACATTTCGCGGCGTTTGTTGCAGGGAATACCAATCATTCTAGCTATTGTTGTTTTGAATTTCTTTCTTTTAAATATGGCTGATGGTGACGCGGTTGATGTTCTCGCTGGTGAAGCTGGTTCTGCGACGCCTGAGTATATGGCCGAGTTACGAAAAAAATTTGGTTTAGATCAACCTTTACCAGTTCAATTAGCTGTGTATTTAAAAAACGTGTTGTCATTAGATTTGGGTTATTCATTTCGGCATGATATGCCAGTTGCAAAATTAATAATTGATCGATTTTGGCCAACCCTTTTACTAATGGTAAGCACGATCATTTTAGCTGTTGGTTTTGGTATCCTTTTGGGACTTCTTGCTGCGATAAGTTTAAATACATGGAAAGATAGTGTTATTACGATTTTCGCCCTGATTACCTATGCTACACCATTATTCTGGGTTGGTTTAATGATGATCGTAGTTTTTTCTCTTAGGCTTGGTTGGTTTCCGACTAGTGGTATGGAGAACATTGCGGCTTTTTATGAGGGTTTTGACAGAGTTAAAGATATCGCGATTCACCTAATACTTCCTACAATTACTCTCTCGTTATTTTATCTAGCGCTCTATACAAGAATGATGCGGGCCTCAATGCTTGAACAGTACGGGTTGGATTATGTGGTAACTGCGAGGGCTAAGGGTGTGTCTGAGCGCAGAATAACTTTTGTTCATGTTTTGCGAAATGCGATGTTGCCGGTGGTGACGATGGCCGGTGTGCAAGTGGGGGCTCTGATAGGTGGTTCTGTTATTGTTGAATCGGTCTTTGCTTGGCCTGGTTTGGGTATGTTGGCTTTTGAATCTTTATTTGCGCGGGATTTAAATTTATTACTTGGTATTTTTTTACTTTCTTCTGCTCTTGTCGTTGTTGTCAATCTAGTAGTTGACGTGATTTATTGTTTTCTTGATCCCAGAATAGAGGTAAATTAAAATTATGGGTTTCTGGCGAAGATTTTCACGAAATCGATCGGCTGTATTAGGTTTAATGATTCTAATATTAGTTTTATTCATAG
>PAHT02000012.1 GCA_002705045.2 Paracoccaceae bacterium
ATAAGCTTCGTACCCTCTAATGCAATACCTTGGCTCATTGGATGATATGACGGGGAACAATAGGCTTCAACACAATGAGCTAATGCGTCGAGACCAGTTCCAGCAGTGATATTTTTTGGCATGGTTGCAGTTAAAATTGGATCACAGATTACCGCTGACGGAAGAATCTTTGGATGAAATATTATTTTTTTCTCTTTAGAGACAGAATTGGTTAGAACAGAGGCTCTTCCCACCTCTGAGCCCGTGCCTGCAGTGGTTGGAACTGCTACAATAGGTCGGATGCTTCTCCACTGAGCCCGTTTCCACCAGTCAGAAACATCCTCAAAGTCCCAAACAGATCTTGATTGAGGTGCCATAAAAGCTATCAATTTTCCAATATCCAAACTAGACCCCCCTCCAATAGCAATAACGCCATCATGATTACCTGTCGTAAAAATATCCAAGCCAGCCTCTAAATTTTTTTCTGTCGGATTAGAGTTAACATCATGAAACACATCACAAAAAAAATTTTTTGAAATATTTTCTATTATACTTTGTGTACTTGTGAGACTGACCAAATGAGGATCTGTAACGATCAAAGGTCGCATTATATCGTGAATCTTTAAAAGACTCCCTAACTCTTCAATCCTCCCTTCACCAAATCTGATATCAGTGGGATAACTCCAGTTTGAAAACATCATTTTTATCCTTTTGATTAGTTAGCTTTATAACTTAAATTGATTTATTATAATTACTTTTTAAATCTGATGCATATCTACTGAGTGAACAAACACTATTTAAGTTTTGATTCACAGTGCATCTTGGTTCTGCTATCCACTCCTAAAGCTGAGTGCGGACTAGCCGTAAAATTCTTAAAAAAATATTAGAAGTCTTATTCATGGTTCAATCCATACCACGTTTCATAGGCTTTATCCGGATCATAGTCTATTTCAAATACCCCAAAGCTATCAATTATAAAACCTTTCAACCTCGTATTTGATTTAAGTTTCTTCGGTAACCTTTTATTTTTTGGAGATGATTTCCAAACGTCGATTACTGACTCAATTGCTGCAATTGGTTCAGGTGACATGACTATGCTACACCCATTTTTCAACAAACATTTTACATCATAAATCGGATTTTTTAAAGATTCAAAGTGCTCTCTTATAACAGTACGAAATTTTACAAATCCTCCTTTTTTCAATCCTTTTGAAATTTGTTTTTCGATACCAGGCTCAATATCATAGAGTTTTGAAATTAGCTCTGATGACAACTTTTCAATTGAACTTAAGTTTTCTACTATTATGGCCGGTTCATTTAGGATCAAATGCCATTTTGCCAAATTGTCTCGAAATGTAAGATCTATTCTTTTAGCCCACTGCTCTATTTCATACTGTGAAGAGTCATTTAAAGAAATTTTCAAGTGAATATGCTTTGCGTGTCTGTTCAAAACATTACATAGTCCAAAAACAATTTTAGGATCAAACGCCATTAATGTTCCCTTAAAATAGCTTAATTTAGAGCTAACAACAAAAAAGAGGCAAGATTAGTAATACTTTTTTGAAGCAAAGATAGTCTACAACATGTGTCTGCAAAAAAAAAGCCCGTTTGACTAAAGCCAAACGAGCCTGTTGCATAAACTTGATAATTTTACGCTAATTGTATGTTGGTCGCAGACTCGCGTCCATCACTCGCAACTTCAATTTCGAAATTTACTGCCTGACCATCATCAAGCCCATCAAGTCCAGCTGCCTGAAGAGCAGTTATGTGCACAAACACATCTTTCTTCCCACCTTCGGGTGCAATAAATCCATATCCTTTATTGCCATTAAACCACTTAACGGTTCCACTTGCCATTTTTCTTCTCCTTATTAATTACTACCGCACCATTGCAGCAGTTTAGCTCAGTCATTCCTTGATCGAGAGACTGAAGCCGTTTTTAGGAGACAGTGTAGTCGATAGAGTAAACGTCGCGCAGTCTTAATGCATCGAAAGTGGAGAATTTGCAAGGAAAATCTCTTAAGCGTAACAGAGACCTGAAAACACTAAACGAAAATTTGTTACTCAGCTATTAAAAAACTTTAAATTTTAACTGGTTCTACCGTTTCAAAAAAAAATCAAAAAGCGATTAAAGTAAACGTCTACCGCTGCCTGCAAACAGATTTCCAAAACCAGTCTAAATCCCTGTTATTTTAATGGTATTGAATTTTTATCTTTCCCCTGCTGATAAATTGATGAAAGTCTTTTATATTTTTCTCTGATCATTTTAACATCTTGCACCAACATCGCTCGGTTTTCGTGCTGCGTGGAATTAATGAGGTCTATTATTGAAGTACTATCAAAAAATATATTGTTTTTGTTATATTTACCCGGATCAATATTGAAAACTTCCTTCAAAATTTTTAAATCATGAGGAATTTGAAAATTATCACGGGACTCCTCATGATTAAAAAAATAATATACTTTACGAAATCCTGCCCAAGCGATAGCCGATAGGCACATGGAACAAGGTTCATGAGTTGATAAAAATATTAAATCGCTTGTTGATCTGTGAACAGATTTGCTAAAAAAAGAATTTAAGCAAGCTATTTCTCCATGAAACAATGGATTTTCAATCTCCAGATTAGTTTCAACAACCACGGTACCTAAAGTTTGCTCTTCTAGTATAGCGGCGCCGAAGATTTTATTACCTTTTTGTACTCCGTCTGAGGTTTTTGGTAAAATTTCTAAATCGATCGTTTGTAATAAACGTTGTAGTAATTCATGGTTTTTTAAAGTTACCATTTAAATATCCCTAAAGATGCATTATTTTACTCACATTTGCGTGTTGATTAAATTTTTAATTGTATAAGCAAGGATCGTATTAAATGTGGAATCCAAAAAGTTGCAATTACTTTTTTTTATTTACCTTATTTTCGTCTAATTTTTTCTGAATTTGTAGCTGTAATTGTTTAATGCTTTCCTCATTCTCTTTATTAAATATAGCATCAACTTTAGACATTCCCTTGCGTGTTCTCAATATAAAATAGATTATCGGAATAATTAATAACAACATTACAATTTTAAGCATTCGTACCTCCATTCAAATGTTAGTGTTTTAAGTTATAAAAAATTTTCACATAAACTAGTATCTGTTTGCACGTATACGAAGCAATATTTTTTTCATAAGTTCAAACTACTATAATTATAAAAGCTTTGTCACAAAACATTTAACACGAAGCTAATAATTTGAATCACATTAAAATCTTACTAACCAAAACTAGTCTACCGTAACTCTACTGCGAAGCAATTTAACCTCACTTCTTTTCACTTTGTCTCTAGCCCGACGTGCTTTGATGGCCACGCTAGGCTTAGTTTTAAGCCTAGATTTTGGTACTTCTAATGCCTGCACAATTAAATTAATCAATTTTTGTCTTGCAAGATGACGATTCATGCTTTGAGACCGATATTTTTCAGCAGTAATAATTATTACACCATCGTGGCTCCATCTTCGTCCAGCAATTTTCTTTAAACGTCCTTTAACAGAGCCAGAAAATGTGGATGATTTTTCTGCGTGAAAACGCAATTCAACCTTCGTTTCAACTTTGTTAACATGCTGCCCTCCAGCCCCAGATGAACGAGCAAAAGTTTCAGATATCTCACTCGATTTAAGTTCAATTTTATTATTAATTTTAATCATAAAAAAAGTATATTATCTAAGAACAGATATTACAGATACATTTTGACAAGTTCAAAAACAAGATTATTTTTCTTTCCAGAATGGTACCATTGAACTCCAAACTCCATCCTTTAACAACCGATGATAAATTGCAGCAGAAATATGAATAAAAATCAGCCAATACATTACTGAAATACCAAATTCATGAAAAACAATAAATATTTCAACTAAGGAATCGTCCTGCAACTGGAATTTAACCAAACCACCTATTATCAAACCAGTGATCGCTATCGAGCCAAGAGTTCCATACATTCCATAATGAACCATTTTAGCGGCATATTTTTGCAATTTTGATGTCGAATCCGGCAACGATGTTTTTTGAGTGCTTTTCATATAAAAAAATCGAAGTATAAGTAATCCTAGGAACGCTGAGGCAAACAAGACTTCGAACCGTAAATAAGAAATATCTTGGAGTTGCTCTACATCTTCTACCGCTTTTAAAACTCCATACACAAAAAAAATTACAAAGCCCCAATGTAGGACTTTTGCCACACCGCTATATTGGGATCTTTTAGTCATTGAAATAAACCAAACTACTTATTAATTGAACATTAGCACTACTACTTACAAAATAAAAAGACTAATTTTGTTTAAAAAAGCTGTACCTCAATGGTATCATTAAATATGCGATTAGCCAACCTCCGATTATTCAAAAGTCCACCCTTTTTTCCTCGTAAATTTTATGTCTGTTGACAACTTATATCTATTAAAATCTTCAAAATTTAAACTATTTTTAGCTACTAATCTTAAAAAAAATTTTTTTTCAAATATTGTCAAATTCAAGTCAATATTTTATACAACTTAATGTATTTTTAGTCTTACCAGGCATACACCACTTTAAGAACTAATATCATGTCGTAAATAAAATCAATTGACTATGCAAGCTCACTTAATCCTAACCTAGGTCGACCGGATTGCCAAGATCAAGTCAAACAAAACGTACCAATCTTTTGAAATTTGAAAATCCGTCCTAAAACCTAGTTTTTATTTATTGCCTACAATGGAGGCATAGTAAATGAGAGTTTCAGAATGTGCGACATTGCGTGTCATACTAAATCTTACCCGTCGAACTATTTATGAGATAATTTCGCTTAACACGGGTGGTAATTGTGAAAATAGAAGAACTAAAAGCATTGTATGATTGGGTAAATTCTCTGAAACAGTATGACAAAAAGTTTAATTAATTAGCGTGTTTCCAGGGACCAAAGTCTTTACCACCTTCAACAATTTCATACATGACGCATTGTTCATCTCCAACCACCCAACCGTCATGTCCTGGCGCAAAATAGTAAGCATCACCTGGTCCAACTTCAATTTTTGAACCATCATTATGAGTACAAGCTAATCTTCCCGAAATCACTACTCCCACGTGACCGGCTTGACAGCTGTCTCCACCAACTGTTGGTTTTATGCACTCAGACCATCTCCAGCCAGGCTCTAGAACCAGCTTTGAAGCATTAACATTGCCAAGCTTTACCACGTGGACTTTTGCCTTTGGAGGATTCCTTACTTCATCAGCATCATTAAAATTCTTGGAATATAAAGTCGTCATCTTAATTTCCTTTGGTTTGTTATGTAAAACACTTAGATGATAAACGATTGAGACCTGAAAACCAATCACAAAAATTGAAGATGTTTTTAAGCTATTAAAAAATTCAAGCTTAACAGAAATAAAAAAGGTGCTTATGTAGCATGGGATTCATAGTGAGTGTTAGAGAAACTGTGTGGCTATTTAAATGTTGGGTCGGGACGACGTAGGTAAAAGTAATATCTACTGACGGTTACAAACAGTTTCACAGTAGTTGCCTCATCGACGGCTGCAGAGCCATACCTTACCGCTTTCTCTTCATTTATCTTCCACTGCTTTTCTGCTAAGGAACTAAATATAGCGATTGAATTATATAAATCAGTACAATTCTTTTTAAACCATTGCTCATGTTTAGCTTCATCAAACACAGGGGATCTAACCGATGTGACTAAGATTAGTGAGGTTAGGAATTTTTCCATTTTATCTATTTTTTTTTAAAAATATTTCTCACTTCAGGTTTCCCTGCATAATATAATATTACGGATGCTGGCACGTAAAAAATTAACACAAGATATTCAGACGAATCAACTCCACGAAATACGTAGGACAATGTGCCAACTATCGTTAGAGTGTATAACATTATACCCATAAATTGAATTGGATACAATTTTTCTGAACCAAAAAATAAATAACGAAAACTAAAATATACAAAAGTACACATTATTGATAACCTTAGAGCATGCAAACGATGTTCTGGAATATCGTATCCCTCTGTAATTGAAAACTGTGGGAATGTAATTGTATAACCGCAAAAGTGCGCGATCACAGAACTAATACAAAAAAGCGATAGTACTAGAATTATCAAATTTCCTATTAATTTCAGTAGCATTTCGCTCGACTCTTAATTTACTGGTTATTAAAATCTTATTTTACATATTATTATATAAATGCAAAGGAAGTTTTAGACTGGGTTTGTGAAACAGTTAGAATTAATCGTAACAATAAATATGTTGCTAGCTAGAAATTATGGTCAGTTTAGTGAACTCAGTTTCTGGACTATTACTGCCATCAAAAATCTCCTCTAAAACTGAAACCCTGTTAAAAAATATCGTGTTAATGCTTGGTTTGCTAAGTGCAGCAGCACTCATTTTTGATTGGTATAAACTAACAATGTTCTTGTCGTTCCCATTCTGTTTAATTTGGGTTTGTGTGCTTGGTTACATACAGAACCTCGATTAAAATGGGTAAATCTAATTTTTCTTTAAATTTATCTCTTTGGCATCATCAGATATTTTTTTGAAATTGCTGTCTATACAGGATGGACTAACAGGGGGAAGTATAGGAACTGTTTAGATATTACAATAAAGTACAAATACTTTTATTTTTCTTGGCATTGAACGTCTACGATTTTCCCTATATCGTCACTCGAAATACCTACTATTACCTTAGATATGGTATCAGTAAGTTTTGTCATGCCAATTCCAACAATATTTTCAATTTCATCCCTAAGAACACACTCAATCTTTGATTTATTCGCTTGGTTAGAACTTTCATAGTTCACAAGGATTGCATTTTTATTTACTGCTTCAATCGACACAACCCCGCCAAACACAGGTGATACTACTGATGTGAATATGATGAGTGTGGTTAGGATTGTTTTCATTTTATTTCTATTTCAACAAATCTATATTCAAAATTATTCTTGTTTATCACGTTGTGTTTCACCCCTTTTTTTCTAAAATAACTAATCCCTTTTGATAATTTAGAAACCGACGCATAACCATCTTCATTAATGATAGTTAATTCTCCATCAAGCATGGGAACAACAACATAATCATACTCATGAATGTGTTGACCTGTTTCTCCACCAATCTCAAAAATCCATTCAGTTACTCTTGTTCTGTCATTATCAACCATCAGATTTGATTTAGCCATAAAACCCTCTTCAACTTTAATCTCTTAGGTAAATATACTGTATACAAATAATCTGTCTTGCAAAGATGATTTTAGATTGGGTGTCTAGACGGTATACCCAAATCCTAATCCTTATTGATTAACTCAAATCCTGATGTAAGATAAATAATATGAAATATTGCACTATCGTTCTTGCTACGCTGCTGTACCTACTCATTCCTATGCAGAGTTGGGGTTACGTTGCATCTGGTATTGGGAGCATAACTTGCAAAGAAGCTACACTATTTGTGGAGGAGAATGGTGCAGACGGTTTTCAACCACAATTGATTAACTACTTTCAAGGTTTCAGAACTGGCAAGGAGTGGTTTGAAAAAGGCGGGGTTAAAGCTGATGTGGATTCATATGAGCAACTATTCTTGTTCGTAATGAATACATGCTTTCAACAAGAAAATAGAGATAAGCCACTCGCTTGGATTTTAAATATATTTTATGAACAGCTAGAAACAGATGTCATATTGAAATAAATAATACACTAATCTTCATCTTACTTATCCCCATCTCTATTGATTAACCCAAATCCTTATATTGAGCACAAATGAGTTTATCTACGTAGAAGATACTTAAACTTCAAAAACTGAAACGCCTCGGCTTCCTTCCATTTTTGCCATAGTCATCA
>PAHT02000034.1 GCA_002705045.2 Paracoccaceae bacterium
ATTGAGGGTTTTGTAAAGCATAATGATCAAATGTTTGATACTAATTATATGAACTGGTTAGTTGGAAACGGATTTGTGATCGTACCTGCGTTTGGAAATTTGGAAACTGATACCCTTGCAAAAGCTCGTATCGACAGCTATTTCCCTGATCGCGATGTCTATCTAATTGAAATGCTCAGTTCTTGGGTTGCGGGAGGTGGAGTGTACTGTCATACAAATGACCAGCCTGCTTTACCTCTAACTAAATAAGTGTTGTAATAACTTCTCATCAAGCTCTGTAATTTGGAAAAACGATATATGTAAATAGTAAATATTTACGAATTTCCTAAAAGCATGCAACACTTGCTTTCAGATCTTATAATTGTATCACCTTACCTATCTCCTAAGACGATCTCTTCATTTACGATATCGGCTATGCAGAAATTAGTATTGTTGTCGTTGTAAAAGAACTTACATCTGTCGTGTACCATCGTGAAAGGAGTTGAGAATGAGCAGATTATTGAATTCATGGTTTAATAAAATATTTGTTGTCCCGCTTGAGCAGTCAACTAACGGCAATGCCAAGTATTTGTAGAGCGTCAAGGAGCTTGGAACTCGATTTGTCTTACCTCCTGTCGGCATGAATTTTGTGCACCATAGGTCTTGGGTTCGAGTTCCATCCCACCATATTCTAAATACATTCATTACTTCCGGTCAGTCGGTGTCTGTTTTCAGCTTTATCGTGAATATGGCGCTCATTGAAGTACCGCCAACTACGTTTGTTTATGGTATCCACAGAAGTGATGCTGAAATTTAGCACCCCAAGGAGTTAGGGCCTCAATTAAATCCAGTTTCGCGTTTCTTAAGCAAAGAATATTTTTAAATTCAACATATTCTGAAACCTCTGAAGCTATGGGGCTTGCGCCATGGTTTACTAGTCGTTGCAGTACACCATCACTATCCACAAAAGTTTTATCAAGGTTACCTCTTTATTGTCATCTGACAAATGCCATTCATAACTTATACTTTTTTTTCTTTTAGATTATAGATGTATTTTGATGCTCGGTTTTAATCCATTTTTGAAATTCTTAAGGATTAGATTTAACAGCACATTCGAATACAAAAACTATGCGGTTTGATACAATTATCAAGTCGGCCATTTTAAATCTTCAATTATTACATTACTTACAGCTATGTTAAGTCGGTGACTCAGTCAGGTGATCAAAAAAGCTATAACTTAGTTTTTTTAAAACTTCTAATAAGAGTTATAAAACTGCTTCACAAGTTTAAAAAAATTATTACATTGACTTAAAACATTTTTTCGTCTTGGAGCAAAAATGCAAAGATATCATAATTTAGATTTTTTAAGAGCTTTCGCAATGATAATGGGTTTAGCAATGCATGCGCCTCTCTTGTTTTGGCAGCCAGATTTTGCAAAAATCTTTGGAATAGAAAATATCGTTCCAGCTGAAGAGTGGATTAATATAATCGGTAGATATATTAATAACTGGCGAATGCCTCTATTTTTTTTACTATCCGGTTTTTTTTCAGTTCTGATTATAGAAACAAAAGGTACATCACAATTTATCAAGGATCGCTTAATTAGAGTAGGTTTAACGTGTTTCCTGTTTTCTTCGTTATATGATATTACAGACGGCAGTTTTGATTTCACCACACAACATTTATGGTTCCTTTACGAACTAATGATCTTCGTATTATGTTTTTCCCTTTTATATCAAGCCCAAACCATCAAAAGCTTACTTACTAGAGTAATTACAACTAGACTACTGTTGATTCTTTGTCTTTGGTTAGTAGCGACAGTACCTCTAGGAAATATTCTTAATAATTGGTGGCATCCATTAGCATGGAAGCCGTCTACAACTTATTTTGATATCAAACTTGGTAACATGCTTTATTACTTTTCATATTTTTTGGTTGGCGCAATATTTTATTCAAATCAGCACATTTTAGCGAAATTACAAAGTGGCAAAATTATTTTTGTTATAGGCGTAATATCAGTTTTGGCATTTTTATTACGCGTATATACAGATTATCTGGCGTTAGGGGGCGTTGACGATTTAACAAATCTCGCTCAACTGCAATTTGATCCAGTTTTGGTTTTTTACAATTCTCTGGTAATTGGATTGAATACTGTTTGTTGGTGTTTGTTTTTCATTGGGCTAGCATCCAAATTTATTCTCTCTGGTTCTGCAATCCTTCGATGGTTTGTTGAATTATCCTATCCTATATACATCATACATATCATCCCAATTGTGATGATGAGTGCCGTATTCTATCGTGCTGGGCTTAACCAGGTTAGTACCTTTTTACTTACAATCATCACTGGTTTTATAGTTTGTGTAATTTTGTATTATATTTTTATAAAATTCACCCCTCTTAATTGGTTGATAAATGGGTACTCTAAGTCATCATTAAAAATAAAAGTGTGGGGCGGTTAGATTTCAAAGTTTTTTATATGATACTTCTATTTATCATATTTTTCATGAGACTTTTATAGTAACGCACTGTCCATGAGGACCAATTTAATGATTTTACTTACTAACGGTTTTAGCCTCAATAGCTATCACCCTGAATAAATGTTTGCTTGTCCAGCTAAATGGTAGATCCTATTCCATTTATGGTGGTGTGATTGATTTTTGCATCCATATCAACTTTATGATAAACACATTTTATTATCTGATCTAGCCGCTTTGGAGATACTAAAGATCTATTTAAGGAGAGTTTTGTCAATGTTGATAATCATCAAATTGGGCTGCGGATTGTTGGCATTTTTTCTTTTCCCATTACCATCTGCCACTTTCGCGCAAGTCGCGGTTTCTGGCGCAGAATGGACGGGGGTAAGTAACTTTAAATACTGTGAAGCGGGCAATTGCAAAATATACCGTCGGGTTGAGCTGACCATGAGCTCCATTGATGTTGGACAGGATATTTCTGTTGTTAATTTAGACACAGGGACGGAGATAGCCAAATTTCAAGTCAAGAGTATAAAATATGGTCGGCAAGTACAAATGTGTTGGATAGGTGATCGTGAAGGTCGATCCGAGACTTATATCAGTGTCTCTGGATGCAAGCGCTAATACATCAATCCGTTCAAGAAAACTCTCTCCAAACCAGTTTGAGAATCACATATTTTAATGTTTAAAGCATTGTATTTATTTTTAACCTTGTTAGCCTTTCCAGCCATGAGCAGTTCAAGTGAAAAAATAAATTTAGAAGAGTATATCAATTCATTTTCATGGAACAAAAGAGTAGTTCTTCTTATTACCGAAGAAAGTGATGCTAAGTTAATTATGGAAACTGATGGTTTTTTTAAAAGAAATCGCTGTGAAAATGAAATTAGAAATTTGGAGTACATCAGAATTGTTGGAGATGATGTCAATAACTATGTAATTGCAGATAAATATGACAGTAAATACGGTATATGGTTGATTGGTTACGATGGTGGAGACAAATTTTATACAACTGACGCTTCATTATTAAAAGAAATTCACGACATTATTGATAAAATGCCAATTAGACAAATCGAAATGGCTGAACAAAATAAAAAATGTTACTGAAGGTATTAGTAAAACGAATTCTAAACCAGTTTTGGATTGCTGAACGGTCATCGCGTAAAGGGAGAGAGAGGATAAGTGAATTTCGTCACAATTTGTTTGGTAGTTGCCAGCGGCTTTTTTCTCATAAGCTGTGGTGAAAAAAGAAAAATCACATTGTCTAAAGAGCAGGTGATAACTAACTGTTTAAATGAAAAGCAAAATGCGATTTTCCCAGAGGCAGAAGTGAATATTTCAAAGTCTAAAAAGGGTAATAGCGTTGGGGTTTCGTTATCCTTTAGCTCGAATTTTATTAAGGGTATTGATCCTGAAATTGTTTACATAGATTGCATCAAACGGTTATCTGATTAAAAAAAGAAACATAATTATAAAGTTTACGTACGTTAAAAGAAAATATTTTTTATTGATAACTTGTAACAGTAGACCAACGCGTATCTGACGTTAGTCTTCGAAAGTCATGAAAGATAAAAAATGAATTTTATAAGGCATTTATAACTATCAACGATCTATGAAAAATTATTGGATGTTTGCCGGCACAGTAGGTCGTAAATGCGACTCTTATTTGCTAGATAAGTTTTTGAGTTCAAAAAAAGTACTTGATGGTTACAGAGTTGTTGCACTACCTGAAGAGCTTTAAAAGTTAGAATTTAAGAATGTTATCAGAATTATTGAGACAAAGGTTATATATTACGATTTATTTCGCTATGATGTCTTTCTCTAAAAGCAATGATTAGTCCAGCTGAGACAATACAAATCATTCCAGTGATTTCTGAAAGTGAGGGCATAGTGCCAAAGATGATTTTTGCCCAAATTGCTAAAAATAAAAGATAACTAAAATCTAGTGGGGCTAACCAGCTGCTTTCAGCAGTTTGATAGGCTCTGCTCAGACAGATATTACCTAAAAGATTCAAACATGCTAATGCAACGCAAAATAAAAAAATAAACAATGTTAAGGTTGGCCACTTACCGAACAAGAATGGAAGCGAAATGCGCACATTTTGGTTCCATTCAATTACTGAAACCAGTGTAGTTCCCAAGATACCAAAAAGAAGAAAAACTAATGAAACGGAAAAGACCAGAGTTAACGGGCTCTCTGTTCGGCAGTATTTTCTTAGAATAATTATATTAAAAGCGTAAAATAAACCCGCTATTATTGGCATAATTTGAAAAAAACTAAATTTATCACTGAGAGGGTTCAGTAGTATAATGGAACCAAGTGCTCCTAAAGCTAAGGCACTTAATCGAAATCTCCCTATTTTTTCTTTTAAGAGAGGGCTTGCGAGCAAAGTTACAAAAAGTGGATATGTATAAAGTCCCGCGCCCATTTGAGCTGCGGTTATCTGGGATGCCCCACCAAAGAAAAAAACCATACAGATAGCTAGCATGATTGAGCGGAAAAAAACCGAAAATGGATTTTGGGGTATAAGAACTTTTAATCCTGTTGTTATTTGGGCGATTAAAAGGATAATGCAAAGTATAAAAGTTGATCTGATGGTTTGAAATTGCCAAAACGTGGTGTAACTCGTCATATGTTTAACCAGTGTGTCTTGAAACGCGAGAGTAAATACACCGATCAGTAATAGTGCAAGAGCCATTTGGGGTCGATCTTCTGTAGGGTTATCAAAGACCGTTAATTTCATTTTAATTCGCAGTTGAAAGAAATTTTTTCATGAGATACTGCCCTGACTTTACAGACATTGCTGGCGATCCATTAAATATAGGTTTGATCTCGGCGTCCCAATCGGGCTGATGGAAGAAGGCGAGGCTTAGCCGTCCCGGTTGATTTGACTTAGCAACAACTCGGTGAAGGGTTGAAACCCACCGATTTGATGTCCATAATTCCATTAAATCACCTATATTTATTATAAAGCAATCGTCGGTTGGAGGAACATTAATCCATTTTCCACCCCAAAAAATCTGAAGCCCATCAGATCTAGGTTCAGGTAAAAGGATCGTCAATGATCCGAAATCTGTATGTGCTCCAGCCCGTTGTTGATCTAGTTTTTTAACATTCTTAATAGGAGGATAGTTCAATGCTCGAAGGGCTGAAATTGGATGGTTTATAAATTCATTAAAGTAGTCAGAATCCAAGCCCAATGCTAAAGCAAAAACCTCCATTATTTCTTTTGCAAGTTTTTCCATCTCTCGGTAGTAGGATATCCACGCCTCTTTGAAACCTTCAACTTCAGGGAAAAGTGTTGGCTGGTAACAAAACTCGTATGCTTGCTTATCCGAGATTCCTAAGGGAATAAAAAGTGGGCCACCATTAAAACTTTCTTTAAGGTCAGGAGGAGTTTTTATGCCTTTCGATGCTGCTAACGCCTCCTTATCTGGCCCTATCCAACCATAAGGATAGCCTGGGTAGGGTGCTGAGACCCTAGTTTTTAATTCTTGCGATTGTGAAAAAAAGTTCGACACGGCGTGCCACTGTTCCTTTATTACATCATCAGGTACGCCATGGCCGTTCAAAAGAATAAAGCCAGACTCTTTACACATCCGATCCACGTCCTGAGCTAATTCTTTTCTTTGGAAGTCTTTTGCCTTTCTAAAGTTTTGTAAATTAAATTTTTTGATTCTCATAAAAGTCTCTGATGAATTGACCTATATAGTCCTAGCTATGTGGATTTGGTATTAACTTAAGCATTGTCACTAATTAAACTTTAAGTTTAACACTTGCCCAAAATTAGTAAATGCCTTGACTGGAATTTAAAAAACAACAGAGATTCCCGTTTTTAGGGTATGGCTTTCCACAGATCTTATAAAGCTTTCCCTTTCAAAGTGTTGGTCGTTTTAATGGTAATGAATTTGGAGACTGATATGAACTTCTATTCTCTTAATCCTAGAAATCTGCATGAATTGTCCTTTAATTGGAATGTGATTTTTTTTGCTAATTCTTGCGGCGAAATTTATATCTATTATGTGCTAACCACAAACCGAGTAATATTGCAGGGCCAACTAAAATCCGACCAGTTTCAATCATACTAAGAAAATCAGAAAAGTAATAAATATGACTTCGGATGTCTTCTGTTTCAGAGACAAGCCCGGATACTAAATTGGTAGTTTCAGGCAGTGATGTAATTCCAATATATTGATGAAAGAATTCAGTTGATATTCCTGGTGAGGGGTAGCAGCCGGCAATCAACTCAAGTTGCAAGTTTTGTAAGCCAGCTTCTTCGTATGCTTCCCTTCGACAAGCTTCTTCAGCAGTCTCACCAGGATCTATTAAACCTGCAATTGGCTCTAGGCACCAAGGATTTTTATCTTGCCTAGCAAATGGCCCGGCACGAAACTGTTCAACTAACAAGACACGATCATGTTTGGGATCATAGGGTAAAACAATAACTGCATCTGATGAGATTAATGCGCTTCTTGTGACTACATTACTTTTGGAACCATCAAATTTAGTAAATGATAGATCGTATTCCTTTACCGAGAAAAAACCATTATAAACCGTCCGGCTTTGATTGAGGGTAATAGCCTTATCACCATAATTTTCGATATTAGCTTTGGTTTTTTTTTGCATAAGTTCCATTCCTTAAATAATTTTGGTAGTTGATATCCGTCTAATGAGGGTGATGATTGGTAACTTTAAAATTTATAGGGTTAGTTTTTCTCCTATCTATTATTTAGCGTTAATATATAAAGGTGTCGGGTGTTTTTACTACTAAATTAACTTATATGAGTACGTCAGGTGCTAATTGTTAATCTATACGCTTGGTACAAAATAGAAAATATTTACTAAAGAAAAGATTATTATTCGGCCATACATTGATGGGTATCTTGGCTGCGACCTTTGATATAAAACCAGCTGAAAATAGTTTCACATTGGTACTATCTCTCTACTTTGGGCTGATATTATTGCCAGTACTCTTTTAGTCTGGGAAGATACTGCGATTGGAATTATAAGTGGCCTTCTTGAAGGAGTATTTTTTTGGTTACTGGGCTGTCTGAAGCGTTGGGCGACTTAAATTATTTTGATAATTAGAGGATGAAACATGATATTTTTAAGTTTGGTTTCTCTACTTTAGGAATTTATTAAAAAGCACAGAATCGCGGTTTTATTTTAAAAGTCCTAATTATTTAAAATTCTTTTTGTTTTAAAATTGCGCTTTATTAAATCGTTGAAATAAGGTTTTTGAAAAAATCTATAATTTGTGTTATAGATTGATCCTTTAAATACTTGTTTGTAGGATTGACCTTGTGCGAAGCAAAAAGATTATAAAATTAAAACATTTAATTTATTGCTCAAAACCAACGTGTTTCGATTTTGAAACAATAAAAAGTATTTTAACAACTTCGCGAGAAAATAATAGTAGAACAGGTTTGACAGGGTCTTTAATTTACAGATCTGATCTTTATTTTCAATTTTTAGAAGGCCCACCAGGAGCAGTTACTGATACCTACGAAAAAATAAAATTAGATACTAGGCATTCAGAAATCCAAAAAATTCGAGAAGAAATAACAGATCGACGATTATTTGCGTCGTGGGCTATGAGAGAAGATTCCGTGAGTACCTGGATGTGGACTCGAGAAGAAGTTAAGTCAGGTATCCTGAAACGGATTAAACCTCATCAGGCCCTCGCGACCTTTGAACGATTATCGCGAGGTGCTGATCAATTTATTCATACTGGAGAGAGCTGACAACGATACCCCCAGTTAAATGTCAAAATCATTATTTTTGAAAAGAGTAGTCTTCAAGAAGGAAATAATTTAAACTTACAGCTGATACTGATAAAAACTCATTTTTTTGATAAGTTTCTGATCGTAATGCGTTAGCTTAAATGCGAGAGACTTCTTTAATCAAGGAAGCGTGCTGTTCTACTGAAATGAATAAGAGTTTTTAATAATTTTTAGCTTACTTATAGTTACGCTTCCGGTGCAATCCGTGACGTCAGAAATAAAAGTAACAGACGTTGATAATTATGTTATCGAGGATGCAAAGATTCTTCTCAGTGGAATCCGTGCACCACAGAAAGGCAAAATTGTAGAGATAAAAATGCAAAAGTGTATCGTTGCGGAGTGTCCTCAACAAATGCTCTTCTATCCCTAATTAAGAATTTTCCCAAAAAGAATTGTTCAATGACAATATATGGGTAGGGACGCGTATGTAAGGTTTGTTGGTGAATGCAGCATCTGTAAAATCGATATCAATATGTGGTTAGTTGAATGGTTGGGC
>PAHT02000047.1 GCA_002705045.2 Paracoccaceae bacterium
ATCCAATGGCAATCTGATCTACGGCTAGCTTTGAAACATCAACAGCTGCACCAGCAGTCACATTAAACTCAATACGCGATGTACCACCTGTCATTGTATCAGTAGCAATCACTGCAGCTGCAGTGGTTGAGTTCGAAGTATCCGCTTCAGCGTCGTCAAAATTATCTAAACTCATCAGTAAAGTCACACTGTTAGAACCAGTGAAGTTAATGTTGTCGAGCTCAACGAGACCATCGGCAGCACCGTTAGTACCGTCATCACCGTCAGCGGCAGTAAATGTAACGGCTGCTGTACCGCCATCCATTCCTTGCGTGGCAGAGAGATTTAATGTCTGAACATCAGATACAGTGTTTGCGATTGTTGATGCTTGACCAGCACTTAAGGTTAATGTACCCGCTGCTTCCGAAGCCGTCACGACGATCGCTCCTGTAGCAGTAGCGGTCACAATTTCAGCAGCTGAAGTATCTGTCAGTGTGATGTCACCATCAGCACCTGTCGTAGCAGCAACTCCATCACCAGTAGCAGTAGCAGTAACACTTGTAGCAAGATCAGCGACATCGGTAAGAGTAATATCACCATTAGATGTGGTAAACACACCAGTTGTACTCTGATCACTATCAGTAACCGTGATATTACCAGTTGAAGTTGTTAAACTCATTGATCCTGTATTATCAGTATCAGTCACTACGATGGCACCGCCCGCATTGACAGTAAGTGTTATGAGCGATGCTGTGTCTGTAGCAGCAGTCATATCAGTAATTGTCACCGCACCTGCGTTTGTGATCGTAGTATTTTCTTCAGCGGTAAGTTGAGTGATCGTTAACGCTGTACCACTACCTACTACAGTAACATCGTCAGTAGTACCAGAAATCGAAGTAATTGTTTGTGCTCCAGTTCCTGTGGCATTAACAGTAATGTTAGCGTTCGCCTCTCCAGCTACGGAAGTCAAAGTCAGGTCAGACGCAATAGTCACGCCATCTGCAACATTCGTTGCTGTTACTCCAGTTACGGTTGAACTAGCCTTGGTTACGTCCAAAGTCACAACTCCGCTTGTAATACCATTTGTATCAACCTCAAAGGACGTGGCCGTGCCAGCACTCGTGATCGCATCAAGATTAAAGTTCATAGCCTCAATCCCTGCCACCGTCGGCACTGCAGAAATATCATCCGAAGCAGTTATGGTCATGACATCCGAGTCAGTTGAAGACGCGTCGACTATAATATCACCCGTGGTGTATGTAGTTGAAGATCCAGTAATTGTATCATTCGCAGCTGTACCATTTACTGTGTCGGCAGCTGTTGTAAGCGTAGCAGACACTGCACTTACCGAAGCACTTGCAGTATTGTAGGCAGCGAGTAGGGCAGATACAGACGCAAATCCAGTTCCTGTCATGAGCGTCGCTTCAGCCGCTGCCGTTGCAGCTGTTGTGGCTGCTGTCGAAATGGCCGTATCATTCGATGTTATCGCAGCATCTACTGTCGCATGAACAGTTCCGTCAGCGGATGTAAGCGCTGCTGTTACTGCATCAGAAGACGTCGTATTTATGCCTGCTGTTTTCGCAGCATCTACTGTCGCGTAAATGGTTCCATCTGTGTGTGTGAGAGCTGCTGTAGTTATCGCCGCATCGTTTGAAGTAATTGCCGCCGCTAATGAAGCGTGTGGCGATAATGCCGCTGTTACAGCTGCTGCGTTATCTGTTGTAAGATCAACTGCTGCCACTGCTGCATCAATATCGCTTTGAGCAAATGGGGTATCATCATCGCTATTACAAGCAGCTAAGGTTACGGCAAGGAGACCTAAACCAGCGACTTTCTTGCCAGATCGCGCCTGATTTCCTTCCCATATCTTCATTAATTTATTAAGAGCCTGAGCATTACCCAACTCTTTATTAGAATTTTTCTTTGTCTCTGCCTCGTAACCGACGAGATCAGATGAGTTAACAATCATATTCATGTTCACCATCTCCAGGTTTTGTATTTATGTTACATCGTTGCCGACATGATAACAATGCAACGCATTAATTGCACTTACATTGAGGTTGTTTTAACTGCGCATCAAATAATTCGCAATAATTTTTTTTCTTTCCTTACCAAAAACGCCAATTTGACTAAAAGTGTTCCTTTTGGGGCACACTTTGTACCGTTAGATCAAATCAAGGGTAAGATCAAGAGAAAAAACTACTCATAAACTAATTCATATATTTTTCCTCGAAGGCATAGGCTGGTAAACGAGCTCAGTATTAATTTAAAATGTATCTAAAAACGATCAACCCAAAACACTCACATAATCATTTCATAAGCTTTTTATAACTAGACAGAACCGCAGGATCGACCATATTGTCAAATTTTAGAAATAATTTAGAAATAATAAAGAGTAAGTACAATTCTAGGCTTATTGATCTATTGAAAACAAAAGTATTGGTCTTTTCACTACTGAAGGTTTATTAAATGGCAGATTATGAATTTGTAAACAAAGAGTTACACAAAAATATCCATTTCAAAACACCGTCTCACTTCAGCTTTGCGCAGAACGAATCGATGATCCCCATAGGTCATTCCGAGGTCCCCATTCTAGCCAAAGATTTACCAATAGTCTTCATGAAACATGCAGATGGTAAATTCCACCTAGCCCTGTTATTGAGCTTAATTCCGGGGGAGAACGAACTAATAGACGACAGTGGTTCATGGAAATTACCCTATGTTCCAGCCGTCCTTCGGTGTCACCCCTTCAAACTGATTTCTTTTCAAAACAGTGAAAAAGGGGGCGCTCCCCAGAAGGTTTTAGGTTTCCTTAAGGATACGCCTTTTATAAAATTCGAAAATGAAGACGGCACATCATCACTTTTCGATACAGAAGGAAATTTAACTCAACGTGCCCAACATTTAAACAAACTTTTATCCTCACTGGATCAAGAAACAAGTACTACAAACAAACAACTTCAAAAATTATTTGAACTCGGTTTACTTGCTGAATTATCAACAATAGACAAGGACAACAAAAAAACTGTCTTACGAAATATTTTCTCAGCTGACACAAATAAACTCGCAGAATGCCCGAAAAAAGAGCTCAAAGAACTCATTCTAAATTCAACTATGAATCTAATCTACTACCAAAAGTTTTCTTTGGTAAATTTTAAAAATATCTTGAAGAACCGTAATACAACCGATATAAGCACGCGGGAGGCCGTATTAAGAGAAAGTAAAGAAAGAAAAGCAGCGGAAATTAATAGTTTAGTTCAAAATCTACTCGGAGATGATTAGCTTTCATTTGACTATTGGTTTTTTAATAATCTAATTACCCAAGAGTGAGACATAAAATGCCAAAAATTAAAATAGACGACGTAGAGTATGATACAGAGAACATGTCCGATAATGCAAAAGCGCAATTAGCATCCTTACAATTCAATGAAGCGCACATGCATCGCCTCAGAAATGAATTAGCAATAGCAGATACTGCCCGCATGGCTTATTCATCAGCGTTAAAAAAAGAATTAGAAACTTTGAAATCCAAGAAAGTGGCTAAAAAGGATTAGTTTCTCATACAGTGATGCTAAAACAATGGCTTTTTGTTAATAAGCACTTGCGATCCAGAAACGTCTAAGTCTACAGAGTGAGAAAAATAAGAGTCTGCTATAGGAGAACCTAAAAGAACTCCCATTAAAATACTGGTTACGACGGGATTAAATGCCTCACTTAGTAAAAGCCGTGAAAAAACCTTTTCTGTATCCAAACTACGAACCCTTGATTTAATAATTTGGCGGCATCCAGACCGAGGTGCTACACAGTAACCATCACCAGCGAGAGATAGTGCATCAGAGTTATTTGATAGGGTTAAGTCAACATCTAAAACATCAGTAAGCTTACCACATTCTTCATCTCCCGTTAGTATCTGCAACAGCTTGCAAGAAGTTAAAGAGGACGACCGCCAGCGACCTTTCGCTTGTAAATTCAATTTATTGAACAAATTTGATTGGTTAGCTGAGACATCATTGGAAACAAGGCTCAACGGTAACACCCAATTAGCTTTTCCTTCCTCTTGGTTTAATGAAAAATTTAAATGTGTTGATTTCCCACTATATTCTCCATCATAGCCTTGCCCATCATTTCGAGATAAAAGAATCGAAGTTTTCTCAGCTACAGTTTCAACTTCTAGATTATTGTCAAAAGCCACACTATTTTGACTATTCAAAATTTCAACATTTAAAAGAGCTGTTGGAAGCTTGACGGCTATTTTAATGCTTTGGGCATCAATTTCTACAACCTTTGAAGGACTATTAATACCTGCAATAACAAACCTGCCCTGGGAGATTAATGCGTCTTCTAGAGCACCAATTTCTTCAAACTGGCCCTCAATACTTAATTGTTCTATCTGAAGGCCATTGACTCTTAAACGAGCATCAATGTTCTTAGCGTTTAATGAAAGTCTATCATTCGAAAACATTATTTCACTCATGCTTAATAGCACTGGCTCTTTAAAACTAATTACCGGCTTAAAAGTAACATCGGGAATAATTACCGAGAAATTGTCAGAAAAAATTTGTACGTCCGTGTAGGTGATTTCAAGGTTTGCCTTACTCGAAACTTTGCCAACAGTTAAGTTGACTCCATCAGCTAAGTTACCCTCAACAGACTCAATTATGGCGTCAGGTGCCATAGATTTTAAAATTGCGTAAATTGGAGTTGCTATAATAACTATAAAAGCCAAAGTAAAAAAAAATATATTTCGTAAAAACTTTAACAATTTTCTTCTGCCTAATCCCTAAAAGCCCGCTCCTTGACCTTAACCATTGGTCGCCAAAAATATTCCAATACTGTTCTTTTGCCTGCTAAAACATCAAGAGAGGCAATCATTCCCGGCATTACCTCCACTTCGCTACCATCGTCTTCATAAAGACTTGTATCGATAGTAACCTGAACAATATATGAAAAGATTTGTGTGGATCTATCTTCAACAGCATCGGCACTCACTTGTAAAATTTTGCCATCAATCGTGCCATATCGGGATGGATCATATGCTGTCAAACTTATTCTAACATTCTGATTTGGCTCTATATATGCAATGTCTTTTGGATCGATCAAACCTTCCACAATCAACGTATCACCGGTTGGAACAAGTTCGAGCACGGCATCACCCGGCCGCACATAACCACCCAAAGTAACAAAATTCATTTGATTCACAATTCCATCAACTGGAGAGCGTATCTGGGTGCGCTTTACCCTATCAGTCAAAGCTGGAATTGTAGATTCAATTTCAGCTATTTGGGAAATTATAGAGGCAAGTTCTCCCTGGCTTTGGGCAGAGTAGCTCTGCTTTACGGACTTAATTTGTTCTTCAACTTCCATAATCGCAGAGGTTAATCTAACCAGTGAAGCCTCTGCACTATTCTTTTGTCCTTTAAAATCGCGTGCTTGCCTCTTTAAAGAGAGCAAATCAGTCTCCGGAGATAGTCCAGCTTTTACCATCGGCTCCATTAACGCAATTTGCTCCTCTACAAGAGCCAGTGTCTCGACCGCAGTCGAGGTAGTAACTTGAATTTCTTCAATTTGTTGGTTTCGTTGCGCTAATTGTCTTTTTAGAACAGCTTGCTGGGCATCAAGATCTGCACGTCTTGCTTTGTATAACGAGCGCTCTGATTCTATTACAGAAGGAGATAATGTAACTAACTCAGGATCAAAAATTAATTCTTCACCCGAAATTTCAGCAAATAGTCGCGTTCTTTGGATGCGTAAACTCGTTAACCTTTGGGTGGCTTGTTCTAACTCTGTCTTAGAATCTATCGGATCAATCTCAAATAACAAATCATTTTGGGTTACAATGTCTCCCTTTTTGACATATAAAACTTTAATGACACCGCTTTCTGAGCTTTGTACAGTTTGGTTCTGCATCGAAGAGATGACTTTTCCTTGTCCTCGAGTTACATTATCCAATTCAGTATAGTTTGCCCAAACTAGCAGTGACCCTATTAAAAGCACTATTACGAAAAGCAATGATGATCCGACCACCCCTCCCTTACCAGAAAGTTGCTTCGATAAACTATTAAAATCCGTTGTATCCATTATTTTTTTCCTGCTAAAACTTAAGCAATTTTTAAAAGCTTATCAGGCGCGTCATCAGCTATTAAAATCCCACCATCAATAATCAAAACTCTGGATGCTAACTTAACCAAGGTATTTCTATGTGAAATTGCTACAAGTGTTTTATCATCCATACTGGCAGCTAAATTATCCAAAACCATCTTTTCAGTTGCTGTATCCATTGAACTCGTTGGCTCATCCAAAATCAAAGTACTCGGCGAATGCAACAAAGCCCGCGCTAAATTGATTGATTGCTTTTGACCTCCAGATAGTCCGTCACCTCTTTCCTTTAACTGAAAATCAAACCCTGCTGGATTAAGTCTTACAAACTCCTCAACCCCAGATATTCTGGCAATATCCAAAATCTTATCATCGTTATATTCAATAAACCCCATTTGAATATTTTCTTTGATTGATCCAGAAAAAAGCCATGTTTCCTGCAACATAAAGCCCACATTTCGTCTAAAATCAGCAGGATCTATTTGTCTAATATCAACGCCATCGATAAGAATAGATCCGCTTGCAGGCTCATACAACCCAGAAAGCAAGCGCGCAATTGTCGACTTCCCCGATCCCATCTTACCCATTATAACTACTTTTTCCCCACTTTTTATTTTAAAGCTGAGATCTGTTATCGTATCTGAGGGTGCCCCTGGATATCGGAATGAGACATTTCTAAATTCGATATCGCCTTTCAAAACTGGTCGGCTAATTGGGTTGTCCGTTTCTGGCCTATCTACTGGCTTACTCATTAAATCATTGATTGTTTTATAAGCTGTTCTAGCACTATTTACGCGCGTTAAGGCATTTGCTAATTGAGTTAACGGCGCCAAGGTTCTTCCAGATAAAATCACTGTCGCAATCAGTGCTCCCATCGTAACAATTCCGTCTTGGATGAGAAAAACTCCATAAAAAATGATAGCAATTTGAGCTAGCTGTTGTACAGAAACTGTTGAATTAATCGCAAATTGTGAAAACATCCGAGATTTCTGTCCTGACTCAGATTGCTGTAACGTCGCCTCCTGAAATCGTTTCTTCATTAAATTTTGAGATCC
Organism: Paracoccaceae bacterium; assembly: GCA_002705045.2. Taxonomy (GTDB): domain Bacteria; phylum Pseudomonadota; class Alphaproteobacteria; order Rhodobacterales; family Rhodobacteraceae; genus JAYZEV01. The sequence goes on from PAHT02000047.1 coordinate 7,131, forward strand.
TGTAGCTTTGATGGTTTCGATACCTTGAAGAGTTTCTACTAGAACCCCTTGTTTAGACATGCCAGTTTTCATAGATTCAAGACTTAATTTCGCAAGGAAGGGCTGCACAATAAGACCAATAAAAATAACAATTGGCACACACGCTAAAGGCACGTAAGCCAGAGGACCACCGATAAGATAACATACGTAGATAAATAGGAAAATGAAAGGCAGGTCTACTACTGCAACCAAAGTTGCTGAGGTAAAAAAATCCCGTAAACTTTCAAACTCACGAACTACACTAGCTAAGGCACCAGACTTTGAATTTTTCGAAGCCAAGTTAATTGACATCAATTGATTGAATATAAGACGTGACATTCGGGCATCTGCCTTCTTTCCTGCCCCATCAATAAATACTGCACGAATACTTTTTATACAAAAATCGAAAAATAATGCAATCAGCACACCAATAGTGAGTGCTACCAACGACTCGATTGCTTGATTTGGAACTATGCTATCGTACACCACCATAATAAAAATTGATGTAGATAAACCGAGGAAATTTGATACTGCTGCTGCCATTAGAACCTGAAAATACGTCCATTTACTTTGCTTCATTGAACTCCAAAACCAGTCGCCTCGTTTGCGTTTCTTTTCAGAAAATTTTTGTGCTGCGGATTTCACTAAAAGAATATCTCCAGTAAAAAAATTTTTGAATTCCGCCATAGAATACGAAACCGGTTCCATTTTATTGTCCTCTGATAACAATAAAAGGTCATATTCCTTTTTTGGATTTACTTTTACAATTACAGCACTTGTCCCGTCACTTCTTCGAATAATTGCGGGACAATGTCCAGGTAACAGTTTCCTCAGACTTATTTTACCAACATTAGCAGAAAAATCAAAATTTCGAAATCCAGAGACAGCATCTCGAAAGTTAAAAATTGCCTCGGAAACATCTGCCGCTTCTCTAATCGAGCCAATACTTCTTTCAATGCCATAGTGACGGAGAATGTACTGTACTGAAGCTAAAAGTGTATCCTCTTCTTCGCTCTGTTGAATATTTCCATCTAACTCATTGGCACCTAAATCAGTTGGTTTAGTCATAATTAAATTTTCTTTATTATCCAAGGAATCCTCAGCCATAAACACTCCAATTTATCAATATCTAGTATGACCAGCCAATCATTTGGGTCAGTCCATCCTTATAAGCCTTGGCAGTTATTAATGTTATCAGGATATCAGCCTCTGCATTAGCTTGATCAATTTTTAAAGATGATAAAGTGACCTCCGCGTCTAGAACATCTTTAATCGTACTCCGCCCTGATAATAACTGTTGACGTGCGGTTTCTTTAATCTCCTTAGAAATCTCGATTAAATTGCTTAAGGCATCAATTCTATCTAGTGAAGTTTCATAATTTATTGCATTCTTACTATATTCAACTTTAAGCTTGTTTTTCAAATCCCCGATTTCGCTTCTCAATATGTCAAGTTCTGCTTTTACTTGGGCTACTTGCGCTGCCCGTGATCCACCATCATTAAAATCATAAGTCAGGTTAAAGCCCGCATTAGCTACACCGTCGTCCAAGGTGTTATCCATAGGCGCATTAACCGATGCTCTGAATGCAACTTGAGGGCTATTTGACGCCTCTAGTCCTGCCATGTTTAATTTGAGAGCATCCATTAACAAAAGTTTTTCTCGTATACTAGGGACATTTTCTAAATCATAGCTCCCAAATACGTCATTTGCGTCAATTTTTATGCGGGGCGCATCGACAACAGTACTTAAATTGGCTCCTGGAAAACTGTCCAGAAAGATTTCTTCAGATACTTTCCTCATACTTTGGGCTGCTAGAAACCGATCTTGTAATTCCATTATTTGTCTTTGAGAGACCAACAAAGATTTCTTATCCGTAAGGCCAGAAGTGGATACACTCTTTATCTGATCAAGCAGAGGTTGAGTTCTCTCAAATCCATCAGAAAAAAGCTTGTTTACTCTTTTAAATCGCACTAAATCTATCCATGCCTTTAATGCATCTAAGGCGACAAGGTCAGCAGAAACAAGGACTGAAATCTCTCCAGACTTGCGTTGATAAGTCTTTGATTCAATTCTTAAATCAGCGGATCTTGCATCGTAGAGAAGTTTTTGCGTTGATAAGATCACCCCTGCTGCACTTTTTGTCGATCGGTTTTCTGACTCTAAGCCACCAACAGCCTGGATTTTTGAAGTTAGGGCTTTTACTGCTCTCATCGCATCTATTTCTGCCTCATAGGATTTTAACTTACCAAGAGTTGCTTTAACTCTGGGATTACTGTCAATCGATAATTTTAAATTCACAACAGCATTTTTACTATTAAATTCTTTAAATTCTGGTTTTACATTCACATCTAAAATTTTTGTTTCTGGAATAAGAAGATCACCATTGCTCTCTTTTTTTTCTGTTTCAAAAATGTCTGTAAACAATGTAGTAAAATAGTCTGATACTTGTTGCTTTTCTTTTAAAGAGTCTTTTCTAATTATACTGGAGCCATCCAAACTTGTACTCGGCCCACCAGTTGTAGTATTACAGGCACACAACATACAAATTACTATCATCATCAGGCCAAAAATCTTAAGATTACTCATATCAGAAAACCCTTCTATTAATATTTTTGGTATAATCTATTTTTTTGTATATTCCAAGCTCTTAAATATAAAGACAAATCGCTCCTTATATGAAATTACGCGACCGTATTGTTCAGACTAAGCGTCACTTAAAACTCGATTTATATGTAAGTACGAAATTTAATTTGCCAAGTCTCTAAACCTGGGTTGAAGGTCCAAATGTCACCACTTGAACGGTGATCATACGAAATTGCCAAATAAAAATTGTCTAAAACTTGATAATTCAGTTGAACTCCAGATCGAAACATTATCCAGCCTCCTAAATCTACCTCATCAGCTTGATGATAAACGCCAGGGAGAAAGGTAAATCCAAGACTATATTTTTCAGAAATACCTATTTCATTATAAAATCCGTGACCTAACCAAGCTCCTAAATCATCAGTTAATGACATTGAAGTAATTCTTTGCAGGGGGCCATTAGAGAAGTCATGCCCAATATCAAACTGAGTTTCAATTCCGACGAATTCTTTTTGATACTCGAGGGCCGAATAACTCCACCCTCTAAATTCATCTGCTGGTCGTACTGAAAAACTATCAACGATAGAACCTTGGGGACTGACAACTGTCGATGTCCAAAAAATAGCGGCTAACAATCCATTCACAAAAAGTTCTTTCGGTAAAGTTAAAAAAGGTTTCTATGTAGTCCATAAAGCAAAAGGCATTGCTGAAGCAATGCCTTTTATTTCTTTTTTTATAGTGTTTAATTCGAGTTTAGAATGTAAATGCGAGCTTAGCTTCTGTACCTGAAGTCTGTGGACCATCGTCTGTTCCAGGAAGATCCTCGTAGTATGATACTGATAACGTAGCTGAATCTGATAGACTATATGTAAGTCCTACAGCAGAACCATCGCTAGTATCAAAATCCACAGCAAGATTAAACCCACCGGCTATCGCTGTTGAAAGTGAGAATTGGTTATCCTCATCATCATCAGTTCCAGCACTGATTGTTGCACCAGCAAGGGATGTGCTTACGGAAGCTCCCCAGTCATCACCATCAGTTGCAGATACGGTCACAGACATATCACCCAATGGAACAGTTACAGCAGCACCAGTTTCGGAATTACCACCTACTTCTTCGCTAGCTATCGAAATTGTTCCGCCAAGCGCGCTACCTGAAGCTGAAATACCCCAGTCATCGCCTTTCGAACCAATACCAAAGCTAACCCCACCAACGGCACCACTCAAACCAAAAGACGAGTCGTCGCCGCCTTCCATAGCAGAATCGTCTGAATAAGCTACTGTCATTCCACCTGCTGACGCGCTGATAAGTATCGCACTACCTTGAGCAGTAAATTCATCGGAACCCAGCCCTGCCATACCGTCGACGTCGCTGTATGCAGAATTAGCAGCTTCTACGACTTCGCCAAAATGTATTGACGCCACTGGAGTTGTGATATCAATGTCTTCACCGATAACGAGATTATCGGCTGCTGTTGTATCTATATTAGCCGTTACTGTTGCGGTGTATCCACCAGCATTCGAAAGTGTTACGTCAAGATCAATATCACCGTTGATACCATCTTGAAGTCCGTCTTGGTGTCCGTCATTGTAGCCAAGGCTCGCTGAGCCTGACCATGTCACATCAGCCATCGCTGCGCCTGAAAGTGCAACCAAAGCCGTAGTAGTGAAGAGAACATGTTTTATTGTTGATTTTACTTAAATTATATCATTTAATACTTATACTTATGATATATTTAGTTCATTATATTTTATATTAAGTATTATTTACTTTATTTATATTATAGTTTATGAAGTATTATAGTTCAAAAAGTAAATTAATAGAAAATGAGTAAATTTTGGAATATTAAGAGCGCTAGATGGAAAAAATTACGGACCAAAACACTTCATTAAATTTCTTCTTTGATGAGCATTACAGAGAATATGCAAGTGTCCATAAGAAGAGTTTTTACCACGACGAAGTAACCTTTAACC
>PAHT02000090.1 GCA_002705045.2 Paracoccaceae bacterium
TCACAAAATTCTTAAATAGTTTTACACCATTTGGAGTGTTGTTTACCTCAGGATGAAACTGAACTGCATAAAAATGGCGATCGATGTCAGCAACGATGGCAAATGGCGCATTAATTGACGTTCCATAAACTTTGAATTTAGGGGCGATTTTACTTACATGGTCATCATGAGACATCCAAACTTCTTCTTGTTCATCTTTAAACCAACCCCGTAAAAAATCTATTTCCTCAGACGATTGTGCTACCTGTGAGCGCCCAAATTCAGCTGTCCCTTTTCCTTGTACGACATTACCACCAAGCATTTTCATCATAACTTGCTGTCCATAGCATATTCCTAATATTGGGACACCAAGATTAAATGTTAACAAAGGTGGACGAGGACTGTTTTCTTCTGTTACCGAGGCGGGCCCTCCTGAGAGAATTACCGCTTTGGGAGATAATTTTCTAAGAAATTGTTCCGAAATATTGTGATATGGATGAATTTCACAATAGACCTTTAATTCCCGTAGGCGTCGTGCAATTAGTTTTGTAACTTGACTTCCAAAATCAATAATGAGTAGTAAATCGTGGCTAACTTTGGTCATTTATTCTTTCTTAAGACAATGGACTGTTATGTCGCTATGGGTTAATGTCTCGACGCAATATGTCAAGATCTAGTTTAATTTTTAAGTTACCGTTGTTTATTAGCTTTTTGGTTAAACGTAGTTATATAGTTCGGTTAGGAGATGTTCCGGTGAAAATTAAAGCAGACGAAAATATTTGTTATTATGACTGAAAATACACAAAAATCATTACGACGAACTAGAAGGGGTGGGGATGCCCGTCGAGCAGAAAGAACTTCCTTTACGAATGAGTTTTCGAGATTTATCACTCGGAATATTCCAAATTTTGAGGTTCTCAATGCAGAGGCATTGGAAATTATCGAACATAACGCGGAAACCGTACTTGAACAAATCGGGGTCAAGTTTGTTGATAATCCTGAGGCAATGAAGATATGGAAGGAGGCAGGCGCAGACGTAAATGGGGAAACGGTTAAGATCCCTCGAGGCCTTGCGCGTTCGTTATGTAAAACTGCTCCAAGTAAAATAATTCAACATGCTAGAAACCCTGACCGAACAGTCGAAATTGGAGGTAATAATTTAGTTCTTGCGCCAGTTTACGGGCCTCCTTTTGTAAGGGATATTGAAGGAGGACGAAGATATGCGACAATGGCTGATTTTGAAAAATTTGTTAAACTTGGATATATGTCTAAATGGTTGCATCATTCGGGAGGGACTCTATGTGAACCTACAGATGTCGCAGTAAACAAACGTCATTTGGACATGCTTTATGCGCATATGAGCCTTTCGGATAAACCGTTTATGGGGTCGGTAACAGAACCTAGTCGAGCTCAGGATGCTGTCGACATGTGCAAAATTTTGTTCGGCGCAGATTTTGTGAATAAAAATACTGTTATGACATCATTAATAAACATAAACTCTCCTTTAGTATTTGACTCGATTATGATGGGCGCTTTGGAGATTTATGCTAAGAATAATCAAGCTTGTATTGTATCACCATTTATAGTTGGAGGAGCAATGTCACCAGTCACTGTTGCAGGGACCCTCACGCAGGTTTTGGCGGAAGCTTTGGCTGGAATAGCTTTCTCGCAACTTATTCGACCAGGTGCGCCAATTATTTTTGGTGCGTTCGTTACATCTATCGATATGAATTCAGGTGCTCCCACATTTGGAACACCTGAAGCTTCAAAAATATTATTCGGAGCTGGTCAATTAGCGAGAAGGTTAAATTTACCATTTAGGTCTGGAGGTGCACTTTGTGGGTCAAAATTACCCGATGCTCAGGCCGCTTATGAGAGCATGAGTACCTTGCAGGCAGGTCTTCTTGGGGGGGTAAATTTTATGTTGCATTCGTGTGGTTGGCTTGAAGGAGGTTTAGTGAGTAGTTTCGAAAAATTTGTTATGGATGCTGACCAACTTGGGATGCTTCACTCCCTTGCTTCAGGTGTGGATTTATCTATTAACGGTCAAGCTCTAGACGCAATTAATGAAGTTGGGCCCGGCGGACACTATCTTGGTTGCACCCATACCCAGAGCAATTTCAAAGATGCTTTTTGGAAAAGCAATTTACTTGATTACAAGCCGTTTGAAACATGGTCGGAGGAGGGCGCTCACGACACTACAAGTCTTGCGTCGAAAAGAGTGAGATATCTAATGGAACATTATCAAAAGCCGCCACTTGATAAAGCTACAGATGAGTGCCTTAGAAATTTTGTTGAAGAAAAAAAAGCTTCCCAGCCTGATAAAGCTTTTTAAAATTTATCGTGATATCGATTTAATAATGCTACTAAAATCAGCTGAAAGTAATGATGCTCCGCCTACTAACGCTCCATCAACTCCCTGAATTTGGAAGATTTCGGAACTGTTTTCTTTGTTTACCGAACCTCCGTATAGAATTCTTAATTTTGATGCCACCGCCGTTCCTTTGAGTTTTTTAATTTGATTCCTTAAGATCGCATGAGCGGTATGAATTTCTTCAGCAGTTGCTGTTTTTCCGGTTCCTATCGCCCATACTGGCTCATACGCAATAATAGTATTGTCTTCGGTAAAAGTTTTTGGTAATGAGTTAAGTAGCTGATATTCAATAGTTTTTTTCGTGTTGCCGTTTTTCCTTTCGAGTTCAGTTTCCCCCACACAGATAATTGTCGTTAGCTTACAATTATGACTTGTTTCTGCTTTCAAATTGATAAGCTGATTATTCTCCATACTTTCTGTACGTCGTTCGGAGTGACCCAGTAGTACAATGTTAATACCAATATCTTTTAACATTAATACGGATATTTCACCCGTATGTGCTCCAGAAATATTTTGATGACAATTTTGAGCTCCAATCTTTATTTTGCTTCCAGCAACTATTTTACTTGCCTCTGCAAGAAGAGTGGCCGGTGGTAAAATAACAATATCGTATGTTGTTTCACCAAATAAACTTTTAATCACTTCGATCTCGGACAGCGAACTTAACGTACCATTCATTTTCCAGTTGCCGGCTATAAACTTATTCCTAGCATTCGACATTTGGTGAAACCTCATTATAAAGTAAAGATATTTTGATCGGATTTTAACTATTGTTGAATTTAATTGATTCTCCGCATCCGCAGGCTTCTGCAACGTTTGGATTTTTAAATTTAAAACCTGACTCTAAAAGACTTGTTTCATAGTCAATCTCAGTTCCAAATAAAAACATTTGTGCTGAAGGTGCAATCACTACTTTTGCGCCATTTACATCGACAACTTCGTCATTTGAGCTAACCGCATCAATAAAGTCCATTGTATATTCCATACCTGCACAACCACCTTTTTTTAATCCAACACGGAGAGCAAATTTATCATTTTTTTCGATTAATGCTTTAATTTGGACTGCTGCTTTATCTGTGATTTTCACTGGTACAGTACCCGGAATGTTGAACATTACATAAATCCTAACTCTAATCTGGCTTCATCTGACATCATATCCATACCCCATTGTGGTTCCCAAACTAGTTCAACTGATACATCTTTAACGCCTGGAACAGGGCTAATTGCATCTGATACCCAGCCAGGCATTTCACCCGCAACCGGACACCCAGGCGCAGTTAACGTCATTAGTACCCTGACCTCACTCTCTTTAGAAATCTGTATCGTATAAACCAAACCCAGATCATAAATATTGACTGGTATTTCCGGGTCGTAAACAGATTTGCACGCGGACACAATATCGTTGTAGAGAATATGTTCCGTACTTGATGGAACAATTAACGGCGTACCCTCAATAGCTTCTTCGTGATTGTTTTCTTTAGTAATATGATCCATAGCCTTGATACCCATTGCTTATTAAGTATATATAGTTACTAATTTTATTTTCGTCTAGGGAATCTTTTCCGATGCAGGCTGATTTTTCTTTTACACTCTTAAACGTTGATAAAAAAGCTCGAAGAGGTCTTATTTTAACGCCAAGGGGTGAGATTAAAACTCCTGCGTTTATGCCTGTTGGAACTGCAGGCACGGTAAAAGCAATGCTACCGGAATCTGTTTCAATGACTGGGGCGGATATTTTACTTGGAAATACTTATCATCTTATGCTGCGGCCTAGCTCAGAAATCATTTCTAAAATAGGAGGTCTTCATAAGTTTATGAATTGGCAAAAGCCAATTTTAACTGATAGCGGCGGGTTTCAAGTGATGAGCCTATCTAAACTCAGAAAAATGAGCGAGGATGGGGTTCGGTTCAAATCTCATATTGATGGCTCTGAGCATATCCTCACTGCAGAAAAGTCAATTAAAATTCAGTTAGAATTGGATTCAGATATCATAATGTGTTTTGACGAATGTACACCATTTCCTTCAAGTTATAAAACTGCAAAAATTAGTATGGATTTGTCGATGCGTTGGGCAGCTCGATCGAAAGAAAGTTTTAACGCAAGAGCTGGTAAGGCACTTTTTGGGATCGTTCAGGGAGGAATTTATAAAGACTTACGAATAGAAAGCGCGGCTATCCTTACTGACATTGGCTTTCATGGTTACGCACTAGGTGGCCTTGCTGTAGGAGAAGGCCAGGAAAAAATGCTCAGTGTTTTAGATTACCTTCCCAACTTACTTCCTGCAAACTCTCCTCGCTATCTGATGGGTGTTGGAAAACCTTCGGATATTGTTGAGGCAGTATCGCGAGGTGTTGATATGTTCGATTGTGTACTTCCGACCCGATCTGGAAGAACAGGCCAAGGCCTCACTCGAATGGGACCGATAAACATTAAAAATGCTCGCCATTCTGATGATACTAGCCCATTAGATCCAAAATGTGATTGTTACACATGTTTAAATTATTCGAGAGCTTACCTTCATCACGTTAATAAAGCTCAAGAGATCATTGCTTCAATGTTACTTACCTGGCATAATTTGCGTTATTACCAAAACCTCATGAGTGGTATTCGAGAAGCCATTAAATTACAAAATTTTGACGAGTTTAAACGTGAATTTTATACGACTTTAGCCGAGGGTGATTATTCCGTTAACTAAATTAGTTTCTTTTTATTCTCTTACTTCTTGAATTTTTTATAATCATAAGCATATTAAGAGATAACAGGTCGTTAACTTAAATTCTAAACACCTAATAACTCGGATTGAAGGGAACTAGTATGTCAGAGCCAAGTAGCATTAACCATCCAGTTTTACCGTTAAGGGATATTGTTGTTTTTCCCCACATGATAGTGAGACTTTTTGTCGGTCGTGAGAAATCGGTTCGTGCTTTAGAAGAAGTAATGAAAGACGACAAAGAAATTCTTCTAGTTAGTCAAGTCGATGCAACTGAAGACGAACCATCAACGGAGACGATTTATAAAACAGGAGTGTTGGCAACGGTTCTTCAAATTTTAAAACTTCCTGATGGCGCTGTAAAAATTCTTGTTGAGGGAAAAGCGAGAGTTCAGATCGAAGAGTTTGTTCCAAACGACAATTTCTTTCAGGCCAAAGCGCTGATTTTACCTGACTCTTGCGAAAATCAAGATGAAGCTGAAGCTTTACGGCGTTCTGTCTCTGAGGATTTTGAACGATACGCTAAGTTAAATAAGAATGTTCCAGAAGAAGCATTTAGTGCAATCCTCGAGACTGAAGAAGCTAATAAACTCGCTGATACAGTCGCTGGTCACCTTGGTATACCAGTTGAAAAAAAGCAAGAGCTTTTGGAAACTTTAGATTATGGCAAACGGCTTGAGAAAATTTATAGTTTGATGCAAGGCGAATTAAGTGTTCTTCGCGTGGAAAAGAAAATAAAATCACGAGTTAAAACACAAATGGAAAAAACCCAACGTGAGTATTATTTGAACGAACAAATGAAAGCAATACAGAAAGAATTGGGTGATAACGGTGAAGGCCAAGATGAACTCTCAGAGTTTGAAGAGAAAGCGTCGAACACAAAATTATCCAAAGAGGCAAAAACAAAAGTTGAAGCGGAATTAAAAAAATTGCGAAATATGTCTCCTATGTCGGCAGAATCAACTGTGGTTAGGAATTATTTAGACTGGATATTGTCAATTCCGTGGGGTAAAAAAAGCAGAATTAGAAAAGATCTTGCTAAAGCTGAAAAAATATTAGATCAGGATCACTATGGTCTTTCGAAAGTTAAAGAGAGAATTTTGGAATTTCTCGCTGTGCAGCAGCGAACACCAAAGGCGAAGGGTCCTATTATGTGTTTGGTTGGGCCGCCTGGGGTTGGAAAAACTTCGTTGGGAAAATCTTTGGCTAAAGCTACAGGCAGAGAATTTATAAGAATTTCACTTGGTGGAGTAAGAGACGAAAGTGAAATTAGAGGTCATAGGCGAACGTATATTGGTTCGATGCCAGGTAAAATTATTCAATCAATGAAGAAAGCAAAAACATCCAATCCATTAATTCTTCTTGATGAAATCGATAAAATGGGCCAGGATTTTCGTGGGGATCCTGCTAGCGCAATGCTCGAGGTGTTAGATCCGGAACAGAATTCAACTTTTACAGATCATTACCTGGAAGTAGAATATGATTTATCAAATGTGATGTTTTTAACGACTGCGAACTCGTATAATATGCCAAGACCGTTGTTGGATAGAATGGAAATTATTTCGTTATCAGGCTACACAGAGGATGAAAAGGCAGCTATTGCAAATCTCCATCTGTATGAAAAGCAGAAAAAAGCGCATGGCTTAAAAACCGAAGAGCTAACGTTAGATCCCTCTGGTTTGATGGAGATTATTCGTAGGTATACGCGGGAGGCTGGCGTAAGGAATCTTGAGCGAGAAATCTCAAAAATCTGTAGAAAAGCATTAACAAAGATTGTCAAGAATCAAGAAAAAGCTATCACCGTTAATTCAGACAATTTGGAGAGCTTTTTAGGTGTTAAAAAGTTTAAATTTGGACTAGCCGAAACCGATAATCAAATAGGTGTCAGTACGGGACTTGCTTGGACTGAAGTAGGTGGGGATCTGCTTTCGATTGAAGCGCTTCAATTACCTGGAAAAGGCCGTATGAAAACTACTGGTAAATTGGGTGACGTGATGAAAGAAAGTATTGACGCCGCATCAAGTTTTGTCAGGTCCATAGCACCTTCAATTGGGGTAAAACCAACTTTATTTGAAAAAGTTGATATACATGTCCATGTTCCAGAGGGCGCAACACCTAAGGATGGACCATCAGCAGGTGTTGGTATGGTTACAGCAATTGTTTCAGTTTTGACCAATATTGCTGTTAAAAAAGAAGTCGCTATGACAGGAGAGGTTAATTTGAGAGGAAACGTACTTCCGATCGGTGGTTTGAAAGAAAAGTTATTGGCGGCTTTAAGAGGTGGAATAAAGAAGGTACTTATCCCTGAAGAAAATGTAAAAGATTTGGCCGAAATACCTGAAAATGTAAAAAATGGATTAGAAATAGTTCCAGTTGATCACGTTTCTGAAGTACTTAGACTAGCTCTTGCTAAGGAGCCAGAAGCGATAGAGTGGGACCCAGAATTGATTGATGTTGGAGGGAAAAATCAAGGACCTACGGATGGAATTGAACCAGATATTTCAGTTCCGCACTGACGTGTTCTATTGTTTTATTTCTTAATTTACGGTGATGATGTAATTAAAACAAAGAATAACTTGAAGGTTTTATAAAAAGTGGCTAACTCTAATACTAATATTGATGGGTGATTAGCTCAGTTGGTAGAGCGCTTCGTTTACACCGAAGATGTCGGGAGTTCGAGTCTCTCATCACCCACCAGAACCCTACGCCTCAGATATTGTAGATCTCTTTGAAGGCTATAAGGCAGTTCCTATTTTTATTGTTTATCATTTGTTGGTTTGTTGATTGGAGACCATCGGTAAAATATACTTCCAGTACATGTCCAGTTTCCTTTAATTTTTCTTGGTGTGTTGATCACAACTACCTAAAGAAGCAATACGACCAAACACTCGTCCAAAACTTTTTAAAAATGTTGTTGATTAGTGAATGAAAAAATTGGTTAATAGATAACATTAGAGTTGGTGGGTTAGTGCATCACCTACTAGGTTCCTCGCCATCAAATATTGTCGACTGGTTCACTACGGACTTAATTTACGAGGCTATCAAGCATTTCTTGTTTTCACTGTTGATTATTTATCAATCCGATTCTATCGTTGTATCATGCAAATAATGCCGGTTTTCTAAACATTTTCAGTCGATACTTTTAAAAAATTGTTTTTGATTTATAAATTAGAACAAGATTTTTAGGATCAAATCGTGATAAA
>PAHT02000052.1 GCA_002705045.2 Paracoccaceae bacterium
CAGGAAGAGTTCAAGAGGAAAAAAAGATGAGACTAAATGCTGCTTTGAGATCAAATTTAAAAAAACGTAAGATCCAAACGCGTAACAGAAATATGGTGGCGAAACCGTCGGTTATTCGTGATTTTACAGAAGAGTAACTAAATATGGATAGAATTCTTATCGAGGGCGGGGTGCAACTTTCTGGCGAAATATCGATATCAGGTGCTAAAAATGCCTGTCTGGCCTTGATGCCAGCCGCATTACTAACCCGACAACCATTAACTTTGACCAATACACCCTTTCTGTCAGACATCAATACAATGAGAGAATTGTTAGCGTCTCTAGGGTGCGAAGTTGCAGGATTGCAAAATAATAGAATCATCACAATCGCTGCTGATAAAATTTCAAATCATATTGCGAAATATGATATTGTTAGAAAGATGCGAGCCTCGATACTAGTTTTAGGCCCACTGGTAGCTAGAGAAGGAAAAGCTGTGGTGTCATTGCCTGGCGGATGCGCAATAGGTGCTCGGCCAGTGGACATTCATTTAAGCGCCCTTCAAGCAATGGGAGCGGACCTTGAATTAAAAGAAGGCTATATCTTTGCTGAGGCCACGAGAGGGCTTCAAGCAGTTGATTATACTTTCCCTGTGGTCTCGGTTGGCGCGACGGAAAATATCGTGATGGCGGCCACGTTAGCAAAAGGAAAAACTATTTTGAGAAATTGCGCTTTAGAACCTGAAATCAAAGATCTTTGCGTTTGTCTAGTTGGGATGGGGGCAAAGATTCAAGGTGCCGGAACTCCAACCATAACTATAGATGGGGTCAGTGAATTAACTGGAAACACCCACTCCGTAATAGTTGATAGAATTGAACTGGGTACCTATATGCTGGCCCCAGCTATTTCTGGAGGTGAAGTTTTTTTGCGTGGAGGAAGAATAGATCTAGTAGAATCATTTTCGAAAATGCTTTCAAAAACTGGTGCTAACGTGACGGCATTAGATGAAGGTGTTTTGGTCAAAGGATCAACCGATGGAATTCTTCCAGTAAATATTTCGACCGAGCCATATCCAGGATTTCCAACTGATTTACAGGCTCAAATGATGGCGCTGTTAACGCTATCGCAGGGAACTTCAAAGTTGGAAGAAAATATATTTGAAAATCGATTCATGCATGCCCCAGAATTAGCTCGCATGGGCGCAAATATTTCAGTTGAAGGTGGTACGGCTCAGGTTGTTGGGGTCGCGTCACTCAAGGGCGCACCGGTGATGGCTACGGATCTGAGGGCATCAATCAGTCTCATCCTAGCTGCCTTGGCCGCACGGGGTCAAACTGTTATTAGTCGTGTCTATCATCTCGACCGGGGGTATGAGAATGTGACTTCAAAGTTATCAGCCTGTGGAGCCAAAATTAAACGTATTTCGTCATGATTGCTTAAGTTAAAAGTGGGGCTTATTCTGCTGGATTGGCGATTAATGCAAAAATTAAAGAAGATTTAGATATTATTTCAATGTTAGTTCAGGACTCTGCATTAAGAAAAGAAAATATTAGATGGGTAAGAAAGTTCCAGAGATTCTCATTACTTGTTAATCGGTTTTGATGGGAATTATTGCCGGATAATTCGCCAAAAATACTTCCTTTTAAGCCGGTTAAAGCTATGCTTGTTTTTGATAGTATTCTCGCAGGATCAGCACGAGGAATGGAAAGATTGTTTGACCATTGTGTCTTGTCACTTCTAAGCCTTGATTTTCAAAAAGATAATAATTTTAGGAAATTGAGTTAATTTTTCGGGTAACATATCGATAAAATTGGACGCAGAATTTATTTATTTACGGATGAAAGATTTGGAAGAAAAAATTTCTGCCAGTTCTACCAATGTACCAAGCTATAAGATTTGAATTGATCACAAAAAAAAAACAGTATAACAACTTCCTTTATTAAACGATTGGGATTTTCATAGTGCAAATTATAAACGCGGAAGATACTAATTTCGAAGTTGCTTTTGAAGAATTAGTTAGCCGACCACGCAGTAATAATGAAGATGTTGGGCTTACGGTGGCTAGTATAATTAAAGAAGTTAGACGGGATAAGGACAGTGCCCTTCTCAGATTCACAAACATTTTTGACCATGTAGAGTTATCACCAGATGAACTGTTATTGTCTGAAGAGGAAATTTTGCAAGCGTGCAGTCAACTTTCTAGTAAACAAAAAGGTGCCTTAAACTTAGCTGCTAAAAGAATTGAAGCCTTTCATACAAATCAATTACCAAAGGACAAGTATTGGTCCGACCAAACAGGTATTGAACTGGGTTGGAGGTGGCGACCCATAAATCGTGTTGGACTATATGTTCCGGGTGGCTCAGCTTCTTATCCGTCTTCGGTGCTAATGAATGCAATTCCAGCTTCAATTGCCGGTGTCAAAGAAATAATTATGGTTACTCCATCGTCAGAGGGGAAGTTGAACCCTTTAGTAGTTTATGCGGCAAAAAAAGCTGGGGTCGACTCAATCTATAAAATTGGGGGCGCGCAAGCTGTGGCTGCGCTAGCATATGGAACAGAAACGGTTTCATCGGTCGACAAAATTGTTGGACCTGGTAACGCCTACGTTGCTGAGGCTAAACGACAAGTTTTTGGTTGTGTTGGTATTGATATGATTGCAGGTCCTTCCGAAGTAGTTGTTATTGCGGATCCTTGTAACAATCCAGCTTGGCTCTCGGCAGATCTTCTTAGTCAGGCTGAACACGATGTAAATGCTCAATCGATACTGATAACTACGAGTCAGGATTTTGCGGAGCGAGTGTTAGAAAGTTTGAATAGCCAAATGAAATACTTACTTCGAAAAGATATTGCGAAGCAAAGTTGGACTACGAATGGCGCTGTGATTGTGGTTAAAGATTTAACTCAAGCCTGCCTTATTTCGGATAGAATAGCGCCTGAACACTTACAGCTTTGCGTGAAAGAACCTGAAAAAATACTCAAAAATATTAGCAACGCGGGGTCGGTTTTTCTCGGTTCGTGGACACCGGAGGCGCTAGGAGATTATGTAATTGGAACAAATCATGTACTTCCCACTGAAAAATCTGCACGGTTTGCATCAGGTCTCTCCGTCCTTGATTTCATGAAAAGAATATTCATTTCAAAAGTTGGACCTAGTTCAATGCAAGAAATAGGAGAA
Source organism: Paracoccaceae bacterium (assembly GCA_002705045.2). GTDB lineage: Bacteria > Pseudomonadota > Alphaproteobacteria > Rhodobacterales > Rhodobacteraceae > JAYZEV01. The sequence goes on from PAHT02000052.1 coordinate 3,154, forward strand.
GCTGCATCAATCTTAGCAGATGAAGAAGGTTTAACTGCTCACAAATTATCTGTGGACTTAAGAATTGCCGAGTCAAAAAGATAGTTCAAAATGGCAAATAAAAGCTACATAAGTCAAATTTTCATCGAAGAAAAAGGGCTACCAGTCCCAACCCCTGAGATACAACATGAGAGAAATCTTGCAATCTATGATATTTTGCAGGAAAATCAGTTCTCGTTAACAGAAAAGTTAGGAAACCATGAGCCTCATGGACCTTACTCAATAACTCTTAGTCTTAAAAATTCCTTATTGCATTGGTTAATTGAGGATCAAACGTCGAATCTGAAGTATGAATTACACTTGTCATTAACACCATTGCGCGCGATTATTAAAGATTATTTTGAAATTTGTAACAGTTATTTTAACGCAGTAAAGCGGTTACCCCCAAGTCAGATAGAGACGATAGACATGGGCCGGCGTGGAATTCATTTAGAGGGTGGCAAGGCTTTAATAGAGAGGCTTGGCGGGAAGGCGAGTACTGATGTCCCGACTGCAAAGCGCTTATTTACGTTAGTTTGCGCGCTTCATTTTAAATAAGTAAAATTGCTGATGAAAAATATTCAATCTGTTCTTTTTTGTTGTGACCATAATGCCATCAGGTCTCCCATGGCGGAAGGAATTTTTAAAAAATTGTATGGTAAGAGGGTTTTTGTACAATCAGCTGGCGTTAGACATGATACGGAAATTGATGGATTCGCAGTCGCAGTTTGCGCAGAAATCAATGTTACGCTCGAGCGTCATCAATCAAGGTCTTTTGAGGAGATGGAAAAATGGGGCGATGATATTAGTAGTTTTGATTTAATCATTGCCCTTTCGCCTGCTGCTCAAAGAGTAGCTCTTGAATATACAAGATATTTTTCTCTTGAAATTGAATACTGGCCGATTTTAGACCCTACTGGCTTACACGAAGATCGTGCCTCTATTTTAGATGCGTATAGGATGACTATGAATCAGATCAAGCAACGGATAAGAGATAGATTTGGCAAAACACTACTAAATGTCACTGACTGAGCAATTATGATTTTTTTTTTACTTTTTCTAACTTTTTACTTGAATATAATTAACAACGGGTTCATTTTGCCCTTTTGTTGATATACTAAATTGGAGATCAAATGGCGAAAGAAGAACTTCTCGAGTTCCCGGGATTAGTGAAAGAACTTTTACCAAACGCCACCTTTCGAGTGGAACTTGAAAATGGCCATGAGATAATCGCGCATACAGCGGGTAAAATGCGGAAGAATCGAATTAGAGTACTTGCGGGTGATAAAGTACAGGTAGAAATGACTCCGTATGACTTAACAAAGGGTCGCATAAATTATCGTTTTAAGTAAGTGCTTGTTTTGGGTTCAAATAGTCCCCGAAGACGTGACTTGTTGTTACAAGCTGGTATTAAAATTGGTAAAATAATAAATACTGATATTGATGAAACGCCATTTAAGTCTGAACTACCACTTTGCTACGTTAAAAGAATGGCCTTAGAGAAGTCTAATGCTGTGGTAAAGAAAAATAGTGATTTTGTGTTAACTGCTGATACCATTGTAGTTCGAGGCCGCCGCATTTTGGGTAAGCCGAAAAGTCGGATTTTGGCTGAAACTTATCTCGAGCTACTTTCCGGTTGCAACCATCGAGTGATCACTGCAGTGTGCCTCGCTTATAAGGGGAGCTTGAAAGTTCGGACAGTAAAGACTTTAGTGAAGATGAAACGGTTATCTAAAATTGAGATAAATAACTACTTGGATAGCGAAGAATGGGTAGGCAAGGCAGGTGGTTACGCCATTCAGGGAAAAGCTGCGAAATTTATTCCATTTATTTCTGGATCCTATACCAACATTGTTGGTTTACCATTAACGGAAACGGTGAATTTACTTCTTGGTAATGGTTTTGTTGTTGAGGGTAAAGTTCTTGAAGATGGATGATATTGCGGTTTTTATCGAGAAATACGGAACGGGTCATATAGTTGCTGCAACGCAAAACGGCCGTTTAATTGACTTGTTGATTGACCCTCCCGATCTGAATGACGGTTCTCAAATGGGCAGCATTGTAACCGTAAAGCTAAATGAACCTAAAAAAGGTATAAACGGACGGTTTGTTACGTTGCCGAATAATAAAAAAGGTTTTTTGAAAGATCCAATAGATTCACGAACGCACTCACTTATACCGGTAACTGTTGGTTTAGCTGTAGAATCTCATAAAGCGCAACCTGTAACTTCCAAGCTACTGTTTAAAGGTCGTTATGTTATTTTAACGCCAGGTAGGCCTGGAATAAACATTTCTCGTCGGATCAAATGTGAAATCAAACGAAATGATATTCTGAGGGTATTATCGGAAGTTAGATTAATTCTTCCAGAAAAATGTGGCCTAATTGTAAGGTCACTGGCGATTGACGCAGAACCTTTTGATATAATTTTGGAAACCAAAGAGAAACTTAATCAATATGAATTGATTTTAAATAATGAATCATCAGAGCCCCGAATAGTAATTGGACCAAAAAAAGCTCGTGAGCGTGCAATTGTGGACTGGGAATACGCTCACCCTAGATCGATAATTGAGGAGAGATCATGTTTTGATAGGTTTAGTATTTGGGAACAAATTTCCAAGTTTCTTTTAGATAAAGTAGAATTAGAAAATGGCGGCTTCATTTTAATAGAGCTGACCTCTGCTTTGGTCGCGGTCGACGTGAATACAGGCTCGGACCTAAGCTATGCAGGTGCGTTGAAGACAAATTTGTTTGCTATGAAGGAATTGCCGCGGCAATTAGAAATTCGTGGAATCGGAGGGAAAATAGTGGTAGAATTTGCTCCACTTAAAAAAAACGATCGTATTAAAATCGAAAGTGAATTGAAAACAGCCCTAAAGTTTTACAATTCTCAGTGTACTGTGGTGGGGTGGACTAAGCTTGGTAACTTAGAACTCCAGAAAAAACGAGATAAACAACCTATTTCAAAATTGCTGCATTGCAGCTAAACATTTGTTTCTATTTAAAATGTTGTGAATTGTTCCTTATATGGGCATCATATCTAGACATAGTACTTAAGTTCGCTTACAAGATAGGTGATGGTTGCTAAAACTAGCACGCCCGGGTAGCTCAGGGGTAGAGCAGCGGACTGAAAATCCGCGTGTCGGTGGTTCAAATCCGCCCCCGGGCACCATCAAACATCATAACACATTGATAAACCTACAGAATTGAAACTA
>PAHT02000082.1 GCA_002705045.2 Paracoccaceae bacterium
ATTAAAAAACATTTAAAAACAACTATATATTACCACGGTATTAAAATACCTTTGTCATAGCCTTCATTAAATAGTTTGACTATATTTAAATTAACGACTTGCTCATCATGGCACCGAATAGGTAAAACTAGCGAGAGCAACTAAGTCTTTTACACCCTCAGACTTGAGGCCGACATCACCTACTATCAATTTACGACCTCGTTTTAAAATTCTGGCTTCAGCAACAAGGTGGTTAGGATCTGGCTTCCGCATGAAATTTATCGAACAATTAGTTGTAACCGCTAAAGGTTGCTTTCCGATAGCAGCAAGAACTGCAATGTAGAATGCAACATCTGCAAGTAGAAACATGGAAGGACCTGATATAGTTCCACCGGGACGCAAATCGGAGTCAGTAGTCCTTAGCTTAACAAGAGCAGAGTGGTTTGCTAAATCCAATATTTCAATTTTTTCCTTAACTTGTGGAAAAACCTCTTCCAGAAATGCAAGCATCGAAATTCGATTAAAAAAATTTTCCATCTAAAACTCATTTACTAATTTGTAATTTATGGTTAACTCTAGACTAACAGCGTTGTAAAGCCAAAGGAAGGTCAAATGGAAACTTTACTCCTGAGAGAAAGAAAAGAGAATATTGAAGTTTTAACTTTAAACGATCCAAAAAAGCTTAACGCGTTGTCCGAGGAATTGCTCTCTTGTCTAGAACAAGCTCTTGAAGAAATATCGCAAGATCGTGAAATTAAGGTAGTTATTCTGAAGAGCTCTGGCAAAGCATTCTGTGCTGGACATGATTTAAAACAAATGCAACTAGCGCGACAAGCCAAAGATAATGGAAGACATTACTTTAGTAAGTTATTTAAACGCTGTAGCAAGATAATGATGTCAATAAAAAAAATGCCACAACCGGTTATTGCTTCGGTCAACGGCATTGCAACGGCGGCTGGATGCCAACTCGTGGCATCATGTGATCTGGCTGTAGCTACCCACGAAGCTGAGTTTGGCGTTAATGGAGTAAATATTGGTTTATTTTGTTCTACACCAATGGTTGCATTATCAAGAAATATTGGTAGAAAAAAAACCTTTGAAATGCTTATCACCGGTGACTTCATAAATGCTCAAACAGCTAAAGAAGAAGGTCTTGTTAATAAAGTAGTTAACCATGATGATTTAGAGAAAGAAAGTCTTGCTTTGGCCAAGATAGTTCAATCAAAACTCACACTAGCAGTAAAAATTGGTAAAGAAGCATTTTACAAACAAAGTGAAATGAGCATAGAAGACGCCTATAGCTATACCGCCGAAGTAATGGCTGAGAACATGCTCTACCAGGAAACAAAAGAAGGTATTGACGCATTTATTGAGAAGCGTCGCCCTGACTGGGATTAGATCTACGTCAGAGCCTGACGGCGAGGAAACGCTGTTTCAAAACATGTCCAAATAACCGAAAGCCACAAAATCATAGCCATTAATTGATGAATTATGGCGATCTGATACGGAGCGCCATGAATGACGGTTACAATACCAATCAAAACTTGGGCAGATAATAGGAACAACAGTGCAGTGTGGCATTTCTTCAAAAACCTGATTGGCGATTTTCTACTGTAAATAAAAGCAAGCACCCCAATTACCGATAACGCATATGCAGAAATTCGGTGATTAAATTGAACATTTGCCGGGTTTTCAAAAACATTAGCAAAAGCGCCGTCAAAATTCCAATAATCAGACGGAAAAAAATGACCCGCCATCCACGGCCAATCTGTATAAGCAGTACCGGCATCAATCCCTGCAACAAGTGCACCTAAAATAATTTGAATGAATAAAGCAATTAAATAAATTTTCATCCAGAAATATAATTTATCGTCTCTATTGCGTCGGCTTATCATTGCGGCCTCAAAATTTAACCGTAATGACAAAATAAACCACAGGACCAATCCGGCGAGACAAAAGGCCATACCCAAATGAACAGCTAAACGATATGAAGCTACATCAGTCATTCCTGGCAAAAGCCCCGAATAAACCATCCACCAACCTATAAGGCCCTGCAAACCAATCAGAATTCCGATCGAAAAAAATTTTAATTTCCAGCCTTTAGGAATCCTTCGTTTTAGTCCAAGCCATGCAAACCCCAAAAACCAAGCTAGCCCTATAGCCCTTCCTAACTGACGGTGCCCCCACTCCCAAAAGTATATATATTTGAATTCTTCAATCGTCATATCAGAATTTACTAATAAAAACTCCGGTATACCCTTATACTTCGTAAATTCTAATTGCCACTGCTCACTAGTTAAAGGCAGCAGCATTCCAGAAATTGGCTTCCACTCTACTATAGAAAGACCAGAGTCCGTTAATCGCGTCATACCTCCAACTACCACCATGAAAACTATCATTACTAACAATAGTGAAAGCCAGGTAACCGCATGGTTGTTTGGCAATTGGGAATAAGTAGGGGCTATCGTTTCGGATAATTTTCTTATCTCAGCTGGCCTGTTATCGACTTCCTCAAATACAAACTTTCTTTTTGTCAAACTAACACCCCTTCGGATAAAACTTGAAATAAATACATAAGGCTTTAGAACTAATTTTCAACATTTAATCATTGATTTGACATTTCGCCAAAGCCCGTATCACTCCGTGCAAAGTTCTTACGTCTGCGCTCGTCAGTGCCAGCCTTCCAAGTAAATTAGTTAAATTTTCTGTCAGGCTAGCACGTTTATCGTGCGGCCAAAAGTAGTTAGCCGCGGAAAGATCTTTAAATAGGGCTAAGCGTAAGTGATCCACCTCAATTAGTGAGGCGTAGTTAATACCTGATCCAACCTCGTTACCTGCTACCTTATTAATTCTCAAATTAAAACACTCATAAGCTACTAAAAGAACACATTGCGCTAAATTTAACGATGAAAATTTTGGATTTATTGGAACAGACATAATAGCTTGAGCAAGACTAATGTCCTCATTTGGAAGACCGGATCGTTCCGGACCAAACATGAAACCAACCCCCAACCCAGTGCTCATGATCTCATCGCTTTTAACTGCCGCACTGTTTGGAGAGTAAGTTTCCTTCAAAAGACCCCGCCTCCGTGCAGTTGTCGCAAAAATAAAGTTTAAATCAGCGCACGCTTCTTCGCTGGAATTAAAAATTTTTGTATTGTCAAGAATTTTTCCAGCTCCAGACGCAACTGCAATTGCATGTTGATTAGGCCACCCATCCCTTGGACAGACTATTCTAAGATCCCAGAACCCGAAATTCAGCATCGCTCGTGCAACGGCGCCAATATTTTCACCTAATTGCGGCCGGATCAGAATTATAGCCGGGCTTTGTTCTAAAGTTCTTATCTCACTCAAATTTTTCAATTCACCTTGCCAATCAAATCTCTACACTATCTTTTGACGTACCAGATAGAAAAACATGTAGAAATAAGAAATTTTTTCTAAAGATATGTCAATTATTTCTTTAACATTGTCGTCCTATAGTTCATATAGCACGTTAAGAATATTTTGAAGCCATTAAAGAAAATCGAAAGCGAGACTTATGAGCAAAATTAAAGTTGAGAACCCAGTAGTTGAATTAGACGGAGACGAAATGACTCGCATTATCTGGGACTTTATAAAACAAAAATTAATTCTTCCTTATCTCGACATTGACTTAAAATATTACGATCTCGGAATTAATGAACGAGATAGAACAAGTGATCAAGTTACGATTGACTCTGCATTAGCCATTAAGAAGTATGGAGTTGGGGTCAAATGCGCAACGATTACGCCCGATGAAGATCGTGTTGAGGAATTTGACCTCAAGCAGATGTGGAGATCGCCAAACGGAACGATAAGAAATATACTGGGTGGAGTTGTGTTTCGAGCTCCGATAATTTGTAAAAATGTACCTCGACTTGTTCCTGGCTGGACAAAACCTATTGTAATTGGGCGCCATGCTTACGGAGATCAGTACAGAGCAACTGATTTTCAATTTCCAGGTAAAGGAACCCTATCTATGAAATTTGTAAGTGACACTGGGGAAGTAATAGAAGAGGAAATTTTTAACGCTCCATCCGCTGGGATAGCAATGGGCATGTACAATTTAGACCAATCAATTATTGATTTTGCAAGGGCTTCATTTAATTACGGCTTAAACATGAATTGGCCGGTTTATCTTTCTACAAAAAATACAATTCTTAAGATTTATGATGGTCGCTTTAAAGATATTTTTCAAAAAGTTTACGAAGATGAATTCAAGAATGCATTCGAAAAAGTGGGGATAACTTACGAACATCGGTTGATAGATGATATGGTCGCCTGCGCAATGAAATGGTCAGGAGGATTTGTCTGGGCCTGTAAAAACTATGATGGTGATGTGCAATCAGATACCGTCGCTCAAGGATTCGGATCACTCGGATTAATGACAAGCCAGCTCATGACACCAGATGGAAAAATAGTTGAAGCTGAGGCCGCACATGGTACCGTTACACGGCACTTCAGGCAGCATCAAAACGGAAATGAGACTTCTACGAATTCAATTGCTTCAATTTATGCATGGACCGGTGGGTTGAAGCATCGAGCAAAACTGGACAAAAACAACGAACTGAGGAAATTTAGTGAAACTCTGGAAAAGGTAGTTATTGATACTGTTGAAGAAGGATACATGACTAAAGATTTGTCTATTTTAGTTGGTCCTAACCAAAAATGGCTAAGCACAGTAGGATTTCTTGAGCAGGTAGACAGAAACCTGAATACATCCTTACAACTTTAAATAGTAGAGTTAACAATGATCAGAAATGAAGCTCTTGATCAATTCAATGGCTTGCTCTGCCCGAGCTGGATCCAAACCTCCAGCCTGAGCCATATCAGCTCTGCCGCCTCCGCCCTTACCACCAGTAGCCTGAGAGGCCATGGTAACAAGGTCCACAGCGGAAAATTTACTGATTAAATCTTCAGTAACCCCACAAATTAAATTAACCTTTGAAGCACTCGTACTGACGAGTAAAATCACCCCCGTTTTAATTCTCTTTTTGTACACGTCTGTAAGTGCCCGTAAATTTTTGCTATCAACGTTGCTTAAAACTTTACCAACGAAATAAAAATTTGATATTTTAACAAAGCCATTATCTTCAGATCCAGCGTCTTGACTTGCCAAAGCTATTTTATTCTTCAGTTCGGCGATTTCTACCTGCATCTCTCTTTTTTCATCAAATAATATCTGCAGCCGATTTGCGACATTTGAAATCTTTGTTTTCAGAAGCATTTCGACGTGCCTTAACGTTTTGTCTTGAAGTGCCTGATATTTGATCGCTTCTTCACCAGTATAACATTCAATCCGCCGGACGCCACTTGCTGAAGCTGTTTCTGCAATAATTTTAAAACTTCCAACATCACCAGTTCTCTTCACATGCGTACCCCCACATAGCTCCAATGAATAAATTGTACCAGAGGTGCCCAATCCAGATTTATCTTTCCTACCCATGGATACAACCCGAACTTCCTCACCATATTTTTCACCAAATAAGGCTCTCGCGCCCAATTTAATTGCCTCGGCGGGCAACATGCTCCTGGTATCAACCTCAGTATTTTGCCGAATATAAAAGTTCACTTCACTTTCAACCTGTTCGATTTCATTTTCAGTAAGTGGTTTTGAGTGACTAAAATCAAATCGAATTCTAGAAAAATCATTGAGTGAGCCTCGTTGAGCAACGTGATCTCCCAAAATACTCCGCAAAGCCTCATGCATCAAATGAGTGGCAGAGTGATTGCGACAAATCGAGTCCCGCTTTGACTTATCAACTTCTAAAGTAACCCCGGAAGCAGTATTGAGCACACCTTCCAACATTTTTACGGTATGTATAGATAATTTATCCTTATTTTTGACGTGAGAAACTAATCCGTTTGCATTATCGGAATGAAAAGTACCTACATCTGACACTTGCCCCCCAGCCTCAGCATAAAAAGGAGTTTGATTAAAAATAACTTGGCCCGTTTGCCCTTTCTTTATATTCGAAACCTCTTTTCCATCATGCAAAATTACTATTGCTTTACCCTGCGATATCGTTGTTTCATATCCTAAAAATTCTGTCAGAGTTATTCTTTCTTGCAAGTCAAACCAAATTGGATCGTCTGCCTTATCACCTGAACCTGACCACGCAGAACGAGCTTTTTCTCGCTGGCGGTTCATTGCATCGTGAAACCCAACGCTATCAACGGTAAAACCTTTTTCTCTTAAAGCATCTTGAGTTAGATCTAATGGAAAGCCATATGTGTCATAAAGTTTAAAAGCTACATCTCCACTTAACGTTCCACCATCTGGAATCAATTTTATCTCATTTCCAAGAAGAAAAAGTCCCCTCTCAAGAGTTTCTTTAAATCGCTTTTCTTCTATATAAAGTGTCTCTTCCAGCATACTTTTTGTTGTAATCAATTCTGGAAAAGCTTGCCCCATCTCTTGAACAAGAGCTGGCACAAGCAAATGCATCACATATTTATTTTCTCCCAACAAATGAATATGTCTCATAGCTCTGCGCATAATGCGGCGCAGAACATAACCTCTTCCTTCGTTAGATGGAAGAACACCTTCAGAAATCAAAAAACAACTTGATCGCAAATGATCGGCAATAACTCGATGGTGAACATTATTTTCTCCATAAGGCTCTACATTGGTAGCATAAGCTGAAGCCTCAATAATTTTGCGCATAGTATCAGTATCATAATTATCGTGTTTCCCCTGTAAAACCGCACCTATTCTCTCTAACCCCATACCAGTGTCTATGGACGGTCTGGGTAAGTTTCTTCTTGATCCATCTGACAACTGTTCAAATTGCATGAAAACCAAATTCCAAATTTCAATGAAACGGTCGCCATCTTCCTCCTTTGACCCCGGTGGGCCACCCCAGACACCATCCCCATGATCATAAAAAATTTCTGAGCACGGTCCGCAAGGCCCAGTCGAGCCCATAGACCAAAAATTATCTGACGTCGCTATCCGAATTATACGATCGTCTGGCAATTCAGCATATTTTTTCCATATATTTACTGCTTCATCATCATCATGATAAACAGTAACAAGTAAACGATCTTTATCTAATCCAAACTCTTTTGTTAAAAGATCCCAAGCAAAAGGAATCGCCTCCTCCTTAAAGTAATCACCAAAAGAAAAATTTCCTAACATTTCAAAAAATGTATGGTGCCTGGCAGTATAACCTACATTGTCTAAATCGTTATGTTTTCCACCAGCCCTAACGCATTTCTGACTCGTAACTGCTCTTTTATAATCGCGTTTTTCAATTCCAGTAAATACATTTTTGAATTGAACCATTCCAGCATTTGTAAACATCAAAGTTGGATCATTCCGAGGAACTAAAGGAGAACTTTCTATAGCATGATGTTCTTTATCTTCAAAATAATTAACGAAAGATTTACGAATTTCGTTTAAACCAGCCATATTTAATACGCTCTTTCCCTAATTTCTATTTATCTAATACTCCTTTAACTCTCTTATACCGAACTGTCTACTAAGCAAAACAACTACTTTAAGTTACTTATCTTTTTGCTGCCTTATTTTCACTCAATTATAACTACACCTTCATCATTTTTTTCTTTAATATCTGGAACAAGACCATGAGCGCTTCTGATCTTTACTTCTATTTCTTCCCCTATTTCAGGGTGATCTTTTAAGAAAGATTTTGCATTTTCGCGACCTTGACCGATTCTTTCATCTCCATATGAAAACCACGAACCGGACTTCTCAATTATTCCAAGCTTCACACCCAAATCAATTAATTCCCCAGTTTTAGATATTCCCTCGCCATACATAATATCAAACTCAACCTGTTTAAAAGGAGGCGCAACTTTATTTTTTACCACTTTAACTCTTGTAGAATTACCGATCACTTCATCTCGATCTTTCAATGCTCCAATTCTACGAATATCTAATCTAACCGAAGAATAAAATTTGAGCGCATTACCTCCAGTTGTAGTTTCGGGGCTACCAAACATAACTCCAATTTTCATACGAATTTGATTTATAAAAATCACCATGCAATTTGATCGACTAATCGAACCAGTTAATTTTCTCATAGCCTGACTCATTAATCTAGCTTGCGCGCCCATCTGCATATCGCCCATATCTCCTTCAAGCTCTGATCTTGGAGTCAAAGCTGCAACAGAATCTACGATTACTACGGATACTGCTCCCGAACGCACAAGCGTTTCTGTTATTTCTAAAGCTTGCTCACCGGCATCAGGTTGTGATATCAACAACTCGTCTAAATTTACACCAAGTTTCTTCGCATAACCCGGATCTAACGCGTGTTCAGCATCCACAAAAGCACAAATTCCACCTTTCTTTTGCTCTTCAGCTACGACATGCAAAGCCAATGTAGTTTTGCCTGAACTTTCTGGACCATAAATCTCAATAATTCTACCTTTCGGTAAACCACCTATACCTAAAGCAACATCTAAACCTATCGATCCCGTGGAAACAGACTCTATTTCCATGACTGGGCTATCTTGCCCCAGTTTCATAATCGAACCTTTGCCAAAACTTCTTTCTATCTGCGACAATGCCGAGTCTAAAGCTTTTTCCTTATCCATTTCGAATCTTTCTGCAATTTTATGTACTGTTGCCATTTTCTTTCCTTATGTCATATGTTTTTAGGATAAACAACGCATCCTTTAATTAAAATAATATAAAATTTTTTATTTGTTCTTGTTATGTTCTACATTATTTTTCAAACCATAACAAGAATAAAATTAAATCTACAATATCAACAATTCTTCAATAACAATGATACGTAAAAGCCATCGCCACCATTAATAGGTGACAGGACACGAGCAGATAGTAAAGAAAAAGTTGGATCTTGAGACAAGAACCAAGATGTTTGCTCTTGATTTTCACTTTTAAGCACTGAACAAGTTATATACGCTAAAGTACCATTTTTTTTTACATATTTCCCAGCTGCTTTCAATATCGTTTTTTGTTCAACTAGAACTAATCTCAACTGATCTTTTGTCAACGACCATTTACTTCCTGGATTTCTTCTCCAAACTCCAGTGCCAGAACACGGAACATCCGCGACTACAAGATCAAACTTTCCATTAGGGTCATTGGGATTTGTTCCATCTAAAATTTTAAATTTGACCCCAGCTCGTTTGCATCGCAACTGTAAATTACCAAGTTTGGATTGACTTTTGTCATGAACATAATATTTCGCTTGACCTCCCGTAAAGGAGGCTAACGCCAAAGTTTTACCCCCAGCACCCGCACAAAAATCTAATATTTTTATTCCTTCTTTTGGCTTAATAAATTCTACAACAGCTTGGCTATTAATATCTTGCACTTCAGCCTTTCCCAGTAAAAAAACTTTTGATTTAACAAACTGCCTCCTATTTTTAAGCACTTTCAGCGCGTTATTGAAATGTTCAACTTTTTCCACTTCAATCCCATCTTCTTTTAAACTGTTAATCACACCGTCCATATTAGCTTTAATACGATTCACTCTAATAAATAAATTTGCCTGGACATTTAAAGAATTTAAATTATCCCAAAAATTATCACCAAACGATTCCATGAGTCCTTTTTCTAAAAATTTTGGAAAATTTAATTTTACAAAAGTTGGAGCAACAGAGAGACTTTCCCCAAAATTTTTTGTTATAACTCGTTCTAATTTCGAAAGCGTTTTAGGTGAATAGCGTTTACCATCAAAAAATTTCTCAAGACACTGATGGGAATCAGAGAGCATACCTAAAAGCAATACTCTACCGCCAATTGGAAAGCCTGCTTGCTGAAATGGCCAATGAGATGATAATTTATATCTGAGACAATTAAATACCAGATCTCTAATTGCCAATCTGTCCTTTGATCCAGCAAATCGGTTCGCGCGAAACCAATTTAAAAGTACTTTGTCAACTGGTTTACCAAGAAGGTAATCGTCCAAAACCTCAATAGCGGCAGATACTCTCGCTCCAGGGGTCATTATTTACCTTTCGTGAAGTAGTAAGATAGATTTATCTACCACGATAGTTTGGCGACTCTCGAGTAATTTCAACATTATGTGCATGACTTTCGTTATAACCAGCATCACTTATTTTGATAAATTCACACGAAAGCCTCATTTCTTGAATCGTATTGTTACCGGTATAACCCATAGCCGCTTTTAGTCCACCAACGAGCTGGTGCAAAACGTTGTAAGCTGGACCTTTATATGGAACCTGCCCTTCAACGCCCTCTGGCACAAGTTTTTCATTTTGCACTTGCTGCTGAAAGTATCGGTCAGCTGAACCGCGAGCCATCGCACCAACAGAGCCCATTCCTCGATACGATTTAAAACTGCGACCCTGATAAAGAATTAGCTCGCCCGGAGCCTCGTCTGTGCCGGCCAACATAGATCCCACCATCGCGCAATGAGCTCCTGCTGCAATAGCCTTTGCGAAGTCACCAGAAAATTTAATACCACCATCTGCGATTATGGGGTGTCCAGACTTATTCGCAACTTCCACGCAATCTAGTATGGCAGTTAATTGTGGTACACCAACTCCCGCGACGATTCTAGTTGTGCAAATAGATCCGGGACCAATGCCAACTTTTACTGCATCTGCTCCTGCATCAATTAACGCTTTTGTCGCATCTCCAGTAGCAACGTTTCCCGCTAAAACCTGAGTTTCAGGTGATACTTTTTTTATCTCATTGACTGCACTTAACACTGCATCTGAATGACCATGAGCCGTATCCACAACTATCAAATCCACTCCAGCGTTAATTAGTGCCAAAGATCGGTCCAGGCCTGAAGCGCCTACTGAGGAGGCAGCTGCCACTCGCAAACGACCCATTGCGTCTTTACAAGCGTTGGGATTTAAAACCGCTTGCTCCAAGTCCTTTAAAGTAATCAAACCTGTTAGTTCCCCTTTATCATTAGTAACTAACAATTTTTCAATACGCCTGGCCTCCATTAAATTTCTTGCATTAACGATATTAAAGGGTTCAAGTAAAATTGCTAGATTCGACGAGGTCATCATATTTTCAACAAGAGTCTGACTATTCTTGGCAAATCGCATATCTCTATTAGTGACTATACCAATCAATTTTTGTTGATTATCCACCACTGGGAATCCGGTAATTTTATACTTGCTTTGAAGATTCCGAGCGTCCTCCAGCGTTTGTCCTCGTTTTAAAGTAATTGGATTGCTCACAAGGCCACTTTCAAAACGCTTCACATTTGCTACAGTTAAAGCCTGCCGCTCAATAGACAAATTCCGGTGAATTACACCCATCCCACCTGCCTGAGCCATTGCAATGGCCATACTTTCCTCCGTCACAGTATCCATAGCAGAGGACAAAAGCGGAATATTTAAAGAAATAGAATTGGTTACTTTAGTTGTTGTAGACACATCCGACGGACTAACTTTAGATGCTCTCGGCACTAACAGTACATCATCAAAAGTCAACCCTTCTCTAATTTCCATAAGAAACACCTCAATCAAATAAAAGTAACTAAACGGTCAGTTAACTCGGAGATAGTTTTTAAATGACAATTAGTTCTAATACTAAAAAATCAATTTAAATCATATGTCTTTCTAATTAAAGATCATCTGTTTCATAATCTAAAACCCTTCGCAACTACAAACTTTTCAGAGCTATCACTTCTGCTTGACATGGGTTTTACGTTTGAGACTATCGTAAAATTCTTTTTGAGAATTTTTTGGAGCCCCGACTCAGCTCCACCTGCAAGCACTTTTGCAACAAAGGTACCACCACTTTCAAGAACTTCAAACGCAAAATACGCAGCTTCTTCACACAAATTTATTATTCTCAAATGATCTGTTTTTTTATGTCCAGATGAGGGTGGAGCCATATCTGACATAACTACGTTTACCTTCTGACCAATCAATTCTTTAACTCGTTGAGAAGCACCATCTTTAAGAAAATCTAATGTTGCAAGTTGAACTCCCTCAATCGGTGCCACATAATTGAAATCCACACCTAGAACAAAACCGCGCTTCTTATTCTTCTTGGTAAAGGCTGAATTTGTCTTTTTTGAAGCGATTTGACTCCAACCGCCCGGAGCGCAACCAAGATCTAGAACTCTGGCTCCTGGCACCAAAAAGCCAAATTTTTTGTTAAGTTCTAAAATTTTAAAAGCTGATCGAGATCTATACCCTTCAATTTTTGCCTGCTTCACAAAAGGATCGTTTAATTGGCGCTCTAACCAACGGGTAGAAGAGATTTTTCTACCCTTAGCTGTCTTCAGCCTAACTTTAAGATCACGACCAGTAATTAACTTTGATTTGACTGAAGTCAATTTAGCCATGATTCCCACCGTCTAAAACATTGTCAGCAATCATTAAGGAATATAATATTCCCTCTCTCAAGCCCCTGTCAGCCACTCGCATTCGCTCCGTTGGCCAAATTCTCAGTAGAGTTTGAATAATTGCAGAACCTGACATTATTAACTCCGAGCGATCTTTCCCTATACCTGGTTCCGTCTTTCTTCCCTCAGGGCCAAGTTTTAAAAATCGATTAACAACTTGATCGACATCATTGGCCGTTAAATTTAGTCCGTCTACCTTATCTCTGTCATATTTTCTTAGGCCTAAATGCGCAGCTCCCAACGTAGTTATCGTTCCAGACGTACCAATAATTTGAAAATCTTTGAGCGCACCCTTCGAATAACTTTTAAGATAAGGTTTAAATTCAGTAATTTGATCTTCAAAGTAACACGACATTAACGCGAACCGAGCTGAATCATCCTCAACGTCTGAAAACTTTTGATGTAGCGTCGCAACACCCGACGGCACGGAAATCCAGTCAACTATTTTTGCATTTGAATTTTTTCCTAAAAAATTCCGTCGGTCTTTGTTACTAGGAGCCATTGTCATCATTGCTTTGGTACGATCTTGATTTGGAACATTTGATAGATCAATCCAAACCAACTCAGTCGAACCTCCACCAACATCAACTACAAGCACCTGGCTAACCTCCGGCTCGAGAAGTGGAGCACAACTGATTATTGCCAAACGAGCCTCTTCCGCTGGCGAAATTAGCTCTAGTTTTAGGCCTGTATCAGCAGTCACTTTATCGAGGAAACTTTTACCATTTTTTGCCCGGCGGCAAGCTTCCGTCGCAACCAACCTCATACGTAAAACACCATATTTTCTTATCTTTCGAGCACACACATGCAATGCCTGTAATGTTCGACTAACACCGGCTTGCGAAAGCACTCCTGTTCTCTCTAAATCTGACCCCAATCTAACAGACTTTGAGAAAGCATCAACAATCACGAAGTTAAAACCATCGGGCTTTGCAATAAGCATTCTGCAGCTATTAGTCCCAAGATCCAAAGCCGCATATAGCACAGACGCTGAACCTTGCTTTTTAATATGTTTCGCACCACGTTTACTATTGCCATTTGCTGACGTCGGATGCGCCCTTGATAGAGCCATAAAAATCCCAAAAATAAGCTCTTGTTTTGAGCTTCTTGAGATAAGCTTAAAGTACATAAACCGAAATTACAAGCTTCCTAATTGGTTTTTGCCAACAATTCAATTAGCAATTGACAGCGAGCAATGTCGTAAATACTTTTTGCTGTGTCGCCTATAAGCCTAAACTAATTGAAAAATGAGCTAGACAATAAAGTTTTGGGATATGAAATGAATGATTTAACAATCGTGTATTGGCGCGATATACCAGCACAGTTAATCATAGGTAGCGGTCGAAAAGCAATAAAGTTTAAACTTGATGAAAAGTACGAAAAAGCAATTGATCGATGCGCAATGAAAGTAGGTGCTAAAGATTCTGAGGCATATCTGGAGGACTGGCACAAAAAAACTGTAAAACGTTTAAACACTTCTCGATTTACGATAGAGGAAGAAGCAGCTAAAATTGAAACTGAATATTCAGACGAGAAACTAAAAGACTTAATTAAAAATAACGGTTGGGATACCAGTCATTAAAACTAACTGTTAAAAAAGAAATTGAAGGAATTAGTAAAATTGATATTTGGTATTGAAAAAAAAAGTCTTAACAAACATAAAAATAAAAAATACGACATTTCAAAAATAATGCATAAATTCTCCATCGAAGTTATGCCGAGGACTGCTGAAAAAATCTCTGACTTTGGCTCACTTTTACCGAAAAAAACTGATGTCTACATTGCTCATCTAGAAGGGACTCCGATCAACGCAATGGTCGAAACTGCATCAAGGCTTGTACAATCAGAATTTAATGTAGTGCCGCATTTTCCTGCTAGAATTATAGAGAATAAGAAGGTTCTTGAAAACTGGATAAAACAATATTCAGATTTAGGAATAAATAAGGCGTTAATACTGGCTGGGAGCCCAATTAAGACAATCGGAGAGTTTAAAAGCTCTATGGATTTATTATCAACAGAATTATTTGATAAATATAATTTCAAAGAAATTTTTTGTGCTGGTCACCCTGAAGGCAATAAAGATATCGACTTCGATGGAACAGATCGTAATTTAATGTCAGCACTAAAATGGAAAAATGATTTTTTCCAACGAACTCAAATAAACTGGTCATTAACTACTCAATTTTGTTTTGAAGTAGAACCTATAATTCAGTGGGAAAAACGTCTGTTTGAGGAAAATATTAATGTACCAATAAATATCGGAGTAGCTGGACCCGCAAAATTACAAACAATGATCAAATATGCTATGATGTGCGGAGTTGGACCGTCAATAAGAGTCTTAGAGAAACGGGGTAAAGATCTAACTAAATTACTTTTGCCTTATACTCCAGCAAAATTTTTATCTGACTTGTCAGATTATAAAGAAGCAAATAAAAAATCAAATATTAACGCTCTGCATTTCTTTCCACTTGGAGGTATTCAGAAAACAACCGAATTTATTTCAGAAGTTAAGGTAATTTAAGTTTCAAGACAAATTAAAATTAAGAAAGAGATTACATGGTTCGAACTGTTATTGAGTCCCGATCTAAAACAGTAATTATTGGCTTTGATGAACCATTCTGTGTCATCGGAGAGCGAATAAATCCAACGGGTCGTAAGAAGTTAGCTGCCGAGTTAGAGAATGAGGATTTTTCAACCGTAGAGCGTGACGCCTTAGCTCAAGTAGCTTGCGGTGCAAATATGTTAGATATCAATGCGGGTGTAGTTTATAATTCAAATCCAAATCCAAATGAGACAGAACCACCATTAATTAAAAAACTTACAACTCTTGTTCAAGAATTAGTTGATGTCCCTCTATGTATTGATAGCTCAGTTCCAGCAGCATTAGAGGCAGGTCTGGAAGTTACTTTAGGAAGACCACTTTTAAACTCTGTGACAGGAGAAGAAGAAAGACTCGAAATAATTTTGCCGCTTGTCAAAAAGTATAATGTACCTGTTGTGGCAATTTCAAATGATGACTCAGGAATTTCTGAAGACCCAAACGTTCGTTTTGAAGTAGCAAAAAAGATAGTCGAGCGAGCTGCAGACTTTGGAATACCAGCAAATGACATTATAGTGGATCCGTTAGTGATGCCAATTGGCGCTATGGCCACAGCGGGAAAGCAAGTCTTTAAACTTGTGAGCAGATTAAGATCTGAGTTGGGTGTAAATACTACATGCGGAGCATCAAATATTTCATTTGGTTTGCCGAATAGACATTCTATCAATTCTGCCTTTCTTCCTATGGCAATGACAGCAGGGATGACTAGTGCAATAATGAATCCAACTAGAATTGAAGAAATGAATGCTATTCGAGCTGCGAATCTTCTACTTAATAATGATGCACACGGCACAGACTGGATAAAAAATAATCGACCTCGAAATGTTGGTGACGAAGAAACACAAAATGGAAGGCGACGTTTAAGACGAAAAAAATGAAAAGTTACAATATCGTAGGGCAATAATGTCAGCACCAATCGCAATTTTTCTTCCTTCAGGTAAAAGAGGAACTGTAAAGAAAGGAACAACTGTTCTATCTGCTGCCCGTGAATTAAATGTTGATTTAGATAGCGTATGCGGTGGACGCGGGATATGTTCAAAATGTCAAATAACCGCTTCGTTTGGTCACTTTCCTAAATTTGGGATTGTTTCAAAAAAATCGTCCTTGTCAAAAACTAATGACGTTGAATATCGCTATAAAAAAAAACGTGGGCTCAAAAAGGGACGGAGATTAGGTTGCCAAGTGCAAATTCTTGGAGACATAATCATTGATGTGCCTGAAGAGAGCCAACTTCATAAGCAAGTTGTCAGAAAAAATGCAGATCTTCGCCAAATTAAAATGTCACCCTCAACGCAATTGGTTTATGTTGAAGTTCAAAAACCTGATATTAAAGTACCGTCGGGCGATTGTGAACGCCTTGAAGAAGCGCTTGAATATCAATGGAATATTAAAAACGTAACAATAACCCTATCTGTCATGCAAACAATTCAAGCTAAATTGCGCAATGGTCAATGGACATTAACCTGTGCAATTTTTAAAAACTCAGTTACTAGGAAGAATGAAATTCTAGAAATATGGCCGGGATACTTTGAAAATATTATTTACGGTATAGCCTTAGATATAGGCTCAACAACAATAGCTGCTCACTTATGCGATTTGAAGACCGGAAATGTAATTCACTCAAGCGGCGCAATGAATCCACAAATAAAATTTGGTGAAGATTTAATGAGCCGTGTTAGTTATTCGATGATGAATAAGGCTGGCTCTAGAAATATGTGCGTCGCAGTTAGAGAGGGGATCAAAAAGTTAATTACTGAATTGTGTGCAAGCAGCAATGTTAATAAAAATGATGTTTTTGAAGTAGTTATGGTTGGAAATCCTATAATGCACCACTTGCTTTTGGGAATAGATCCAATCGAATTGGGGCAAGCCCCGTTTGCATTGTCAAGATCAAAAGCCGTTACGACAAAATTGGTGGAAATAGATATTCATTTAAATAGCAATACCCAACTTTATATTTTACCATGCATTGCTGGCCATGTTGGAGCGGATGCAGCAGCGGTGGCATTATCTGTTTCTCCAGAAAAATCATCTAATACGGTTTTGGTCGTCGACGTTGGCACAAACGCTGAGATACTTCTCGGAAATAAAAATAAGTTATTAGCCTGTTCTTCACCGACGGGTCCAGCATTCGAAGGTGCCCAAATTTCTTGTGGACAGCGAGCAGCCCCTGGAGCAATTGAAAACGTTAGGATAGATACAACGTCAAAAAAAGTAAAGTTCAAGGTTGTTGGTTCACCATATTGGTCTGATAATGAGAAATTTTGGCCATCAATCGCAAAATTTGGGATCACTGGTATCTGTGGGTCCGGTATTATCGAGTCAATTGCTGAGATGCGACTAGCCGGAATAGTAGATGAAAATGGTCTTATTGGTTCAGCAGCACAGACAGGAACAGACTTATGTGTCTCTGAGGGCCGAACACAATCATTCATATTGCACCGTGGCACTAATAATAAAAACATAATTATCAATAACTCCGATATTCGAGCAGTACAGTTAGCAAAAGCAGCCCTTTTTGCAGGGTCAAAACTTCTCATGGAAGAATTAGGAGTTAACAAGGTAGATCAAATTATTCTTGCTGGAGCTTTCGGGGCCCACATTTCGCCGAAGCACGCTATGGTATTAGGGATGATACCAGATTGTGATCTTACGAAAGTTTTTTCGGCAGGCAACGCCGCAGGAACAGGGGCAAGGATAGCACTTCTAAATAGAGAGGCGCGGATAAAAATTGAACGGTTAGTCAACCACATACAGAAAGTTGAAACAGCGATGGCACCAAATTTTCAAAATCATTTCGTAGCTGCATCAGGCATTCCAAATTCTGTCGAAAGTTTTCCAAAATTAAAGAGCGTTGTTACCTTTCCAAGAGTAAATTTCAATCAACGAAACAGAAGACGCTCAAAAAAAAATTAAGCCATTTCTTTTTGTAAGAACATTTTAAGTTTATTCAAAGGCGCATTCTCGAAGTAGAAAGCCTTGCCAATTTCAGTAACTAATATTAAATTTAGAAATCCATTTTTTACTTTTTTGTCGTTCATCATTAAATTGACAAATTGCTCCGCATTTGGAAGACTTCCATCAATTTCATTGAGATTAGTTTTCAACCCAACTTGCTTAAAATGTCTCTCGACTCTCTGAACATGTTCATGATTACAAAAACCGAGTTCCTCACTAAATTTAAATGCAAGGATACATCCTATTGATACTCCTTCTCCGTGAAGAAGTTTATCAGAATAATTGGTTGACCTTTCCAAAACGTGACCAAATGTATGACCAAGATTTAATAATGCCCGTTTTCCATTCTCTTTTTCATCTGCAATTACAATGTTTACCTTTGTCAAACATGCTTTCTTTACCGCATAATTTATATAATCAGAACCATTGTTTAACATTAAATCATTATAACTATCTAACCACAAAAAAAACTCGTGATCCCCAAGAAGTCCATATTTGACAACCTCTGAATATCCTGAGAGAAAATCTCTCCTAGGGAGTGTTCTCAACAGGTCAGTATCAGCGATTACTAGTATTGGTTGATAGAAAGCCCCTATTAAATTTTTACCCTGAACGGAATTTATACCAGTTTTGCCACCTACGGAGCTATCGACTTGTGACAACAAAGTAGTTGGAACCTGGATTAAAGAGACTCCTCTAAGCACTATCGATGCAGCAAAACCGACTAAATCACCAATCACTCCTCCACCAAGTGCAATAACGATGTCATCACGTTCAATTTGTTTTTTAATTAACCATTCAACAGTTTTAGATAATGTATCCCAACTTTTACTTTTTTCACCGGTAGGTAGTATCAAATGTTCAAAACCTACTGACACTGCTGCAAACTTTTTTGAAAGTCGACTTAGATACAGGTCAGCGACAGTTTTATCAGTAATTATGAAAACTTTTTTTCGACCCAACATCGGAAGTACGATCGAAGGTATATTATCTAATAATCCAGATCCAATCAAAATTTTATATTCGTGATGAGGAAGCTTTACATTTACAGTCTCAAAATTTTTAACCATTGAAACACTCCAATTCACCATGGAATACCAACTGTTTTAAGAGTTTTTTTACCATGGAGGACTGTGTTCCATACTTTTTACTATGTAAAACAATGTCTGCTTTCTGATAAATTGGAGTTCTTTCTTTTATTAATTTTTTTAAGGTTAATTTTGGGTCTTCAACCTTCAGCAAAGGACGAGTGCGTTTGCCTTGTACTCGCTCCCAAAGCGTTTCAAGGTCAGCTTTCAACCATACAGAAACCCCACTAGTTTTTATATCTGAACGAATCGTTTGCGACATATACGCTCCACCCCCCGTTGCGATAATTTGAGGTTCGCCAGACAGTAACCGCCTTATCACCCTTTCCTCACCGGCTCTAAAATATGGTTCACCAAACCGTTCAAATATTTCAGCGACACTCATACCGGCAGCCAACTCAATTTCATCATCCGAGTCAACAAAAGGAATTCGTATCTCTTCAGAAAGCCGTTTACCAACAGACGATTTCCCAGCTCCCATTAAGCCGACCAAAACGATTGATTTATCTAATCTATAATTTACCATATTAAAAAATACTGATTGATGTAGAGTAAGTATAGGCTTCTTTTAAAGAAAAGTGAATCCACAAATAACAGTGACCAAAAAATTGCTATTTGAAATAAGCATAAATATTCGTATATCATAGAGCGCTACAGGGGATTATCAAAGTCTGTTATTTATAAGGTACTTTAAAAAAGATGAAAATTATCAAATATTTCGTATACTTGAGTTTCATAATTGGATGTATAATCGTTCTATATGCTTTTCTATATGAGCTGCCGGCACCAATATCAAGTAAAACTTTAGAAGTAATATTACCAAATGACACCTAAGTTGATCTCTATTGTCGTAGCAATAGCTTTTTGTAGTCCAGGTCATAGCGAAGAACCAAACAATGCAATTGATTGGTTTCAAGAAGAACCAAACAAAAACCAAGAAACGATAATAACCAAAATAGGAAACAAAGAAAATATTGAGGTTTCAATTGCAAAATCAACCCTAGATCCCAATAACCTTAACAGTGTAGGAATCATTTCAACGCAAATTACCGGTATTGATGCAAGAATATGGAAAGAAACCAACGAAAAAGAATTATTTCACCTTTTGACAACGTTGCCAAACCTTAATTTTTACTCAGCACGGACTTTTCTAAAGCGTATATTAATTTCTGAAACGTTGCCGCCAATTTCTCATTCTGGGTTAAAAAGTGGCCAATTTTACCTGTTAGCTAAATTAGATAAATTAATTGAAATGGGAGCGTTAGACGAAGCTGAAACTACCATCTTACAGGTACAACAATTTAGCACTGAACTTTTCTCACGATGGGTAAGAATAGCCTTTCTCACGGGACGCATTTCAAAGCTCTGCAAAAAATTAAAAAAAGAGCCAGGCTTAAGTCAAAATCTTTCAGTAAGAGTAATATGTTTGAAAAAGTTAAACGATTGGGACGCCGCAGCGTTGACACTTTCTACAGCTTCAAATTTAGAGTTAATAGACCGAGACCGAGAAAAACTATTAGTGTATTTTCTGGATCCAACTCTGATCCCAGTGGATGAGCTTACACTCAACGTTACTAAATTTGACGAAATTGATTTTTACATTTTGATTTTAGCAAATCAAATAAAAACAAAACTCCAAACTACTGAAAGTAAGTACCTCTATGTGATGTTTAAAAATAGTTTTAATACCAAAACTAAAATCGAGGCTGCTGAACTGCTTGCAATCAGTAAGTCTATCAGCGGTTCAACTCTTTTTGATATTTATAGAAATAACAACATAAATGGTTCAACTGGAATTTGGAAAAGAATGATAGCAATTAAAAACTTGGATTTGACCTTGAGAAGAAATAACGAAAAGGGAGTAATTATTGCTTTAAATAATGCAGTCAATGAAATGTTTTTTGGTAACCTCTTACCTCTTTTTGCTGCTGAGTACAGTGATAAATTATCTCGATATTCTCCCAAAACAAATCGGGAAGGGCTAAATGACTATTTCGCGCTTTTATTCGCTTTAAATGGTGAGATGCCCACTAGTTGGGAAAGATATCAATCAACTAATAAGTTCATAGCAATGGCTATTTCAATCTTAAGAGATGATAAACTAAACTCGGTAGACATTGGTGATGCATTAAAATTGGTAGATCCAAGTTTTGATTCTGCAATGGTTTTAGATAATGTGACGAAACCAGGGTTAAATCTTCATGAGAACAAGACTAACCATAGCGGAACCCTAATTTTACAAGCCCTTAAAAAAAGTGCTCTAGGGGTGAATACTCCTACGACTGACCTCTACACCTCACTGCTACTTTTTTTAGAAGCAAAGAAAAAAGTCTTAGTTAAGTCCATACTTATCGAATATTTAATATATTTCTCGAGGGTCAGAGAGTAAACGAAAATGACAAAGCATATTCTAACAACTTTTTTTGATGCTATGAGCTCTGAAAGAAACTTTAGTACTAACACTTTGGTATCGTATGCGTATGACCTTGAAAAATTTGAAAAATTCCAAGCCAAAAAAGGTATTAAAATAATAGCAAGTACCCAAGAACAAATTGAAGATTTCTTAAAAGTAGAATTTGACCTCGGCCTAAAGGCAACTACTCGAGCTCGAAGATTATCATCTATTAAGCAATTCTTTAAATTTTTGTTGGAAGAGGATTTACGACTGGATGACCCATCTATTAAAATAAAGATAACCAATCGAATCCGATCATTGCCGCAATTACTTTCAGTTAAAGAAGTAGAGTCGATTTTGAATATAGCAAAATCATTTGGAAAAAATTCATACTCTAAAGCTAGGAATTATGCTTTATTTGAACTTTTATATTCAACTGGAATGCGAGTAACTGAACTACTCTCACTTCCGATCAACTCTGTATTGGGGGAACCTGACATGTTGTTAGTCCGAGGTAAAGGTGAGTATGAACGATTAGTACCAGTATCAAATCAGGCTAAATTAGCGGTCGCAGCTTGGCTAATTGAGCGAAACAAAAAACACAAACGTGACGATTCAAGATACTTATTTCCATCAAAATCAAAGCAGGGTTATTTAAATAGAGAAATATTTTTCAAATTAGTCAAACAAATAGCGACCTGTGCCAAGCTAGACTCGAGAAAAATTTCACCCCACGCTCTTAGGCATGCATTTGCCTCTCATCTGCTAGAAAATGGTGCGGACTTAAGAGTAATTCAAAGTTTTTTAGGGCATTCAGATATATCAACAACAGAAATATATACTCATGTAGTTAGCGATAAACTAAAAAACTTAGTTTTAAAGCATCATCCGCTTTCGAAAGTTAAAATTTAAGCGTAATATAACTGTAAAGCTAATTGAAGCTTAAGGAGATAATATGGACGAGATAAATTTATTCTTAAATCAATTCAATATGAATTTATGGTTTAATGGGATAGCAATTTTTGTTCTTTTGATTATTTCAGCATTTTTCTCTGGATCTGAAACAGCTTTGACCGGGGCGAGCAAAGCAATCCTTCGCAGTTTGACTGACAAAGGTTCGAACGGAGCAAAAAAGGCACTACAATTGAGAGAACAAAATGAAAAATTAATTGGATCATTGTTACTTGGTAACAATCTAATAAACATTTTAGCAGCGGCGTTAGCAACTAATTTTTTGACCCAATATTATCAAGAAGGAGGTGTAGTAATTGCAACTGTAATTATGACACTATTGATTTTAATTTTCTCTGAAGTCCTTCCAAAAACTTATGCTATAACCAACCCAGAAACTGCCGCAAGTAAGGTTGCTCATTTAGTCAACTTTTTTGTTATAGTTTTCGCCCCCATTGTTACTGCAATAAGAAGTGTTGTTCGAGCAATTCTTTGGACCGTTGGAATCAAAATTGATCCAAATCAAAAAGTCCTAGCAGCAGATGAAATAGCGGGCACAATCGCTCTCCATCACTCTGAGGGAAGCGTGGAAAAAGATGCAAGAGACAGGTTACTAGGAGCACTAGATCTTGGGGATAGAGCAGTCGATGAAATTATGATGCATCGAAGTCAAATTGAGATGATTGACGCTGATAGCCCACCAGATGAAATCCTCTCTCAATGTTTGAATTCACCATACACGAGGCTTCCAATATTTCAAAAGGATCCGGAAAATGTAATCGGTATTCTACATGCTAAGGATCTACTGAAAGAAGTAGATAAATTAGTGAGAGGAAACAACCCAGGCCTCAAAAATTTAGAAAACCTTGATATTTTAAGCATAATAATGAAACCTTATTTTGTTCCTGATACCACAACTCTAGATGAACAAATGCAGCAATTTCTAAAAAGAAAATCTCACTTTGCTCTCGTTGTAGATGAGTATGGCACTTTAAGGGGCCTGATAACACTTGAAGATATTCTTGAAGAAATAGTTGGCCAAATAGCAGATGAACATGACCTTCCACAGGAGCAACTACTTCAAAGTTCTGACGGTTCATTAATAGTTGATGGGAACATGAGTATTCGAGATTTGAATCGTGAGAAAGATTGGCAACTTCCAGATGATGAGGCGAATACAATTGCAGGACTAGTAATCCATGAGGCTCAAACTATACCTATTGTTGGTCAAGTGTTTAGCTTTAACGGATTTCGCTATGAAGTTGTTTCAAAGGAAAAAAATAGATTGACTCAGATCAAGGTTAAAAAATTGTAAGAATAGATTTTTCAATTCAACTTACAAAAATTACGTAGATTGAAAAGATTTGCAAGCTACCATCTTTTTCTATCCATATTTGTATTGTATCTAACATATACCAGCTCACAAACCATTTACTAAAAACTGAGCATAAGACTTCAAGAACTCTAAGCTAACCAAAGTTTTATTTTTTATAAAATAATTTAAATTAAAATTTTTTTAATATTAGTACGGAATTAGATCCGCCAAAAGCAAAAGCATTAGATAAACTATATTCGATTTTTTTCTCTATACTGTTGTTTACTACAAGATTTAAATTGCAATCAGGATCTTTCTCTTCATAATTGATAGTTGGAGGAATTACACTGCAACGTAGCGACATTAAACAGGAAACCAATTCAATTGCGCCTGCACCACCAATAAGATGTCCATGTGATGATTTAGTAGAAGAAACTAATGGAGCTTCAGGCGAATCACGGAAAACTTGATTAATGGCAATAGCCTCAATCTTATCATTTAAAATAGTACCAGTTCCATGCGCATTAATATAGCCAATTTGTGATGTGTTGAGTTTTGCATCGTTTAGTGCAGACATCATAGCTCTTTTAGCACCATCTTTGTCTGGTCTGACAATGTGAGTCGCATCTGAAGTCATGGAGAAACCTACCACCTCAGCTATAATTTCTGCACCCCGCCTAGAAGCTGAATCATACTCTTCAAATACAAAAATAGCTGCTCCCTCACCTTGTGACATACCATCCCTATTTCTTGAAAAAGGTCGACATTTTGTATTCGTCATAACCCTTAAACCTTCCCAAGCTTTCAATCCACCAAAACAGAGCATACTTTCACTCCCCCCAGTAATCGCCGCTATTAATTGACCCGTCTGAATTAGTTTGAAAGCCTGTCCCATTGCGTGATTTGAGGAAGCACAAGCGGCCGAGACAGTAAAACTTGGTCCTTTTACATCAAAGATAATAGAGAGCTGGCTACTTGCAGCATTTGCCATCAATTTTGGAACTATAAACGGGTGTAATTGTTTTTTTTGATGTTTGAAAACTTCTCTATAATTTTCATCAAGCGTCTGAAGGCCACCTCCACTATTTCCAATAATTACTCCAACTTTATCAGAATTTTTCATATTAATTTCAAAGCCTGATTGAGACATTGCCTCCCTTGCGGCTATAATAGCAAACTGTGTATAACGATCAAAAAAAGAAAGGTCTCGTAATGAGAAAAATTTGTCTGCTCTATACTCGCCAACCATCGCGCCAATCTTAATGGATAATGAGTCCGAATCTTTAAACTCCAGTGTTTTGATTCCACAAATTCCATTCATTAATGAATTGTAGTGCTCCATAGTATTATAACCAAGAGCGCTGATAGCTCCAGAACCAGTTATTACAACACGCTTCATTTAAATTGATCCTTGTGTAAGAAACTTAAAGACATGAGAAAGTTAAAACTGGCAAACAAACCGATATCAAAAAGCTTAGGTTAAATAGTGAAAGAAAGTTCATTGACCAAAAAATTTGCTAGGCGAGATCAAACAAAAGACTTTTAATTATTATTTTTTTCTTAAAACTTCCTGCTCCAAATACTCAATTTTTTTTAAAATCTTAGGTAATTTTCTGAAACTTTTATAAGACGCTATATTATTTTCGATCTTAATTGCAGGATTACCCATCATAAATCTTCCTTTAGGCACGTTGGAGGACACTCCCGACTTACCTGCTACGATACTATCACATCCAATTGAAATATGATCAGCAACACCAACCTGCCCACCAAGAACGACCCGATCTCCAATTTTTGAACTTCCTGCAATACCGACTTGGCCACAAAGTAGGCAGTTTTCACCGATAGAGACATTATGTGCCAAATGGACCAGATTATCCAATTTGGTACCATTTCCAACTTTTGTGTGCTCAAGTGTACCTCTATCTATAATGCTACCAGCACCAATCTCAACGTCATCTCCAATAATTACCGATCCAAGAGACGGAATCCGAACGTAATGCGAAACTTGCTCTACTCCAATCAACGATCCCTCTTTTCGAGCTTGTTCTACACCTCCAGGAGCGGGAGATACAAAAGAAAATCCGTCAGATCCGATAACAACATTTTGGTGACATCTAAATCCTGTTCCAATAACGACATTAGGCCCTATTCTTGTTCCAGCCTGTATAATAGCACTATCACCAATGATCACGCCCTTACCAACAAAGACATGGCTTCCGATTAAACAATTTTTGCCGATTTCCACTTCCGAACTTATAAAACTGAATGGTCCTATCGAGACATTAACACCAATTTTTATCTTATCTGAAATGAGTGCGCTATGGTGAATGCCTTCCCATTCATCAAAACTTTCTTCAAATAAACTGTTTATTTGCGCTATCGCATACCGAGATCTTTTTACAAATAATGCACCTTTTAAACCTAAACCCTTCCAATCTGTCCCCTCTAGTAACAGTGCTACCCTGGCATATCCAAATTTAAGTTCGCTCAAAAAACTCTCATCCATCGCAAGGGCCAGTTGATTTTTTTTTGCAGTTTTTGGTTCCGATGGTCCGGAAATCAATATTGTTCCATCACCTTCGAACGGCATCGATAGAGCTTCTGAAATTTCTTCCAAAGTAAGCATAGTTTGTAACCCTCTGGTTAAATTTGAGCTATTACTCCGGCGTCTTGGAGTGCCATGAATACTGCAGCGTCTCGACCATATATATCAGATCTATATTGAGGTTGACCATAATCACCAAAAAAAACTGTACGATAAACTAAGTTCACAGGGATTGGTTCTATAAGGTTAATTTGACTTTCTTGTTTTGTTTGAAGAAATTTTTGAAACTTTTCCTCCGGATTCAACTCCTGGTAGCCTAAAAGGTTGAACGCAAACTGAAAAGGATCCTGTACCCGGACGCAACCATGACTGAATGTACGTTCATCTTTGAAAAAAAGCTCCTTCATCGGAGTGTCATGCATATAAATGTTAAATTCGTTTGGAAACATAAATTTCACTACACCTAAGGCATTAATATTACTTGGATTTTGCTTTATTAGAAACGGAAAATTATTTGGCTCAAACTTGCTCATATCTATTAAGCTTGGATCAATTTTTTGGTCAGTGCCACGAACAATTAAACTCATATCATTTTCTTTTAAAAATTCGGGATTTTCCTGAATAATTGGCAAATACTCGCTAATTGAAATACTACGAGGCACGTGCCATACAGGATTAATTATCAAATGAGTCATAATATCGCTAAACTCTTGTGTTTGATGCTCCGGCAACCCTATCACAACGCGTGATTTCCACACCACCATGTCATCCTCAATTAAGTAAGCATGGAAATTTGGCTGATTAACCATAACATACTTCGGTTCTGTACTAAAATCACTCCACCGTATTCTCTCAAGGTTAACTAAAACTTGCGTGAGCCTTGTCTTTGGTGAAACATTCATAGCTTGAAGCGTGTAGTTTCCCGCCACTCCATCATCATTCAAACCATGATCAGCTTGAAATAATTGAACAGCAGACTTAACTTCTTCATCGTATAGATTTGATCCATTATCATAAGCTAAGTAACCCATTCCAAACAAACGCGTCCTAAGCTTTGCAACATGGGAATGGTTCAATTTGTAACCTAAAAACTTATCCTCTGGTACCGGCTCACCCCACTCATTATTCACAATCACATCTCTTAAACGAGCCAATTCATTTAAAAGTTTTCTATACTCAAGATCATTAGGTGCATACTCAAAAACTAGATCATCTATGCTTCTATTGTTTATTATTAATTTCTCTAACTTACCGAGAACCTCTTCTCGATTAATTTTTTTTGGATAAACACTTATCTTTGGATCAATCTCATTTGGTTTAAGTATTCCCGAATTTAAATCTGAAATAAGGGAAATAAAAGACTCCATTGTTAAAATTTCAAATTCGTAAACTGACTTATTTTTACTTTTTTCAAGAAAATTATATTTGGACTCTGGTAATCCGTGATCTGAAGATTTATCAACAACTTTTTTAAATTCTATAATTCTTTTGTTTTCACCGTACCAAAATGGTTTGAACAGTCGCTTAGCATAAAACTTTGTCAAAGCATCGTTTTCTAATGATTTCGTCATTAGTAATACTTCAAATTCATGAGAAAAAAATTGATCGGGCAAATCAACCTTAATATTTTCATTGGCATAAGAACTATTAATAGCCAGAAGAGAAAAACAAACTAGCAGTCTAGGAAAAAACAACATAATTTTTACTTTAACATATTTAAACACTATTTTCATTCCTCAAAATCGAACCCATAATATCTAAACGAAATAATCATATTCTCCGAAATACTATTACGATACCTTAAAAGTAAGCTGAATCCAACTCAATAGATAGTCTTAAAACAACTAACTTTTATGTCTAAAAAAAAAGTTTATCCAGTCGTTTACCTACTTAAGACTTGCAAAATCTATAAAAAATAGCTATTACTGCTTCCTGATTTGTAGTCTTTTTTCACACGGCTTAGATAATAGTGCGGAAATGAATGTAACTAAATTTTTGAAGCTCAAGCTCTAGGATATTTAAAAATGCAAAATCGCAGAAATTTTCTTAAGATTTTTTCCGCTTGCGCCGCTGGACTGATGGTTCCTTCGATAGG
>PAHT02000055.1 GCA_002705045.2 Paracoccaceae bacterium
ATACCGTTTGGACAAGGAGGTTCAGAAGCTGCTGCTGATTTTATAGCTAAAAACTCTTACTAGCATTTACTTCGTTCAATACTTTAGGAAATATTTTCTCAAGTCTTTTAAGATCACTCGGTTTTCCTGCTGATATTCTGATACATCGGCTCTGTGGTGAAAAAAAAGGCATTCGTACAAAAATTCTTTGTTTGACTAAGCCTTGAAGTACTGAGTTGGCAAAACTGGCATCGCGCCCACAATCTACAGCAACGAAATTTGCAAGTGATTTGACGGATTTTAAACCACATTCAGATGCAATTGTCATAATTTGTTTCTTAGAGATATTAACAGCTCGCATAACACTATTAAGATAATCTTGGTCCTGTAGAGCGATTAATGCTGCTCTTTGCGCTAATATGTTAATACCAAAATGATTTCGTATTTTTTCAAATGCCTTTATTAATTTACTTTCACCGATAGCATAACCTATTCGTGCTCCTGCCATACCATACCCTTTAGAAAAGGTTCTCATTCTGATGACGTTTGGATTGCTTGGGTCGATTTTAGGTAATTCATTTTTTGGTACAAACTCTGAGTAGGCCTCATCAAGACACAGAATTAAGTCTTCTGGTAAATTATCAACAAGATCCTCTATTACAGTCCTAGAATGAAAAGTACCCATAGGATTATCCGGATTTGCTATATAAACTAATTTCGCTTTTGCTATTTTTGCTTTAAAAATTAATTGTTCAATATCCTCGTAATCATTTTTGTATGGAACAAAATGCAGATTTCCACCAAAACCAGAAACATGATAATTAAAAGTTGGATACGCTCCTTTGGACGTAACAACCGAAGTTTTTGGCGCAACGAGTAAACGGCAAAGATACCCCAACAGACCGTCGATTCCCTCGCCGATAACTATGTTTTCTAATTTAATATTTTCATGTTTCCCAATCGCGACTTTTAAATCATAACTTTCTGGATCAGCATACCTCCAGATATCATTCACACTGTTCTTAATAGCTTGAAAAACCTTAGGTGACGGACCAAAAACATTTTCGTTAGCACCTAAGCGCGACAGAAACTTTTGATTGTTAGTCCTCTCTTGGGTTTCTGGCCCAACAAACGGCACAGACGAAGGGAGGCTTTCAACTATTCTTGTCAACTTAATCAAAGTGAGCTCTTACTTTTTAGTCTACTTAAAGCAGTAGATAATTTTGTTAAATCAGTTTCTAGCTCCACCAAGCGGATCCGTGCCTCATTAATAACGTCGCCAGGAGCGTTATTAATGAACTTTTCATTTGATAGTTTATTTTTCAACATATTAATTTCATCACTATTCTTTTTAACCGCTTTCACTAACCTGTTTCTTTCAGCTGGTAAATCAATAAAATTTGAAATTTGAAGGGAAAATTCACCACCCTCAACAGTAACCGTAACATTACCATCCTGCAGTTTATCACTTTTGAAAATCGTAGATAAACGAGCTAATCTCTCTATCAAAATTTGGTTTTTTATAATAACATCTTGAAATTTTTCGTCTAATTTAATTTGAGCTAAAGGTATCTTGGAACCAGCAGGAACCCTTAACTCAGAGCGAATAGACCGAATTTGTTCAATTAAACTTATGACCCACTCTATCTCATTATCCGCAGAGGTATTTTGGAAGTTTTGCAAATCATATTGAGGCCAATTTGATGAAATTAGCATTTCCTTCCTCGAACAAATAGAACCCCACAACTCCTCCGTAATAAATGGCATGATTGGATGCAATATAATCAAGCATTGATCTAACGCCCAGCCCATTGTTTGCTGGGTTTCTTTACGCTCTTTGGTCTCCTGCAATCCTAAAACCGGTTTCGCAAACTCCACATACCAATCACAAAATTTACCCCAAATGTGCGTGTAGGCGACTTGAGCAGCATCATTAAACCTATACGCTAAAAGAGCTTTATCGAAGGACTCTTTAAAGCGTGCGGTTTCACCTATTATCCATTGATTCAACGTCAATTTTACACTAGTAGGGTCAAAGCCTTCAACGGGCTTGCAGGCATTCATTTCTGCGAAACGAGCAGCATTCCATAATTTTGTACCGAAGTTTCTATATCCAGCTATTCTACTATTCGATAACTTTAAATCCCTCCCCATTGCTGCCATTGCTGTCAAAGTAAATCGAACGGCATCAGCTCCGTACTGATCTATTAAACCTAAGGGATCCATAACATTACCTTTGGATTTTGACATTTTCTTTCCTTTTTCATCCCGAACGAGAGCATGAACATAGACTGTTTTAAATGGTATTTGCTTTACGACGGCTAATTGCATCATCATCATTCTCGCCACCCAAAAAAAGATAATATCAAAACCTGTTACAAGCACACTTGTCGGAAAATATTTCTTTAATTCTAACGTTTGCTCAGGCCAACCGAGTGTTCCAATAGGCCATAATCCTGACGAAAACCATGTGTCCAATACATCCGGGTCACGTATTAATGGCCTTCCATTAGCTTTTTTTTGAGCTTCTTCCTCAGACATCGCACAATACTCATTACCTTCGTCATCATACCATATTGGAATTTGGTGACCCCACCAAAGTTGTCGTGAAATACACCAAGGTTCAATATTTTCAAGCCACTTAAAATATACCTTCGCGTCCTGTTCCGGTAATATCTTAGTTTGACCATTTCGAACAGCGTCAATCGCTGGTTGAACAATTTTATTGGTATCCACAAACCATTGGTTCGTAAGAAGGGGTTCAATGGCAACATTTGATCTATCGCCGTGAGGCACCATATGCACCTCAGATTCAACACCATCAAGCCAACCACTATTTTCAGCCTCGGCAATCAACTTTTCACGCACCGCATACCTATCTAATTTGTCCAAGGACATTATAAAATTGTCTGGCTTACTCCTTGACATAAAAGATTCATTATTCCTTAAATCTAATCTTGCCTTCGAGTCAAAAATATTGATAACATCAAGAGAATTTCGTTTTCCAACATCCCAATCGTTAAAATCGTGAGCGGGTGTAATTTTGACGGCACCGGTGCCCTTATTAGGGTCAGCATATTGGTCACCTACAATCGGAATAGAGCGATTAACCGAAGGTAATGAAACAGTTTTTCCAATCAGTGCTGTATATCGAATGTCATTACGATTAACAGCTACCCCCGTATCACCAAGCATCGTTTCAGGTCTAGTTGTCGCGACAACGATATAATCACGGGTTTCATATTTTACAGGTTCATTATCGTCATTAAACTCAATTGGATGTTCATAAGTAACTCCATTGTCAAGCACATACCTGAACCGCCATAAATAGCCTGACTGCTCAATTTGCTCTACCTCTAGATCAGATATTGCAGTTTCTAACAAAGGATCCCAATTAACGAGTCTTTTCCCTCTGTAAATTAAACCCTTCGAATAGAGTTCAATGAAAACCTGTAAAACGGCGTCATGAAACCCTGGATCCATAGTGAATCTGTTGCGATCCCAATCGCAGGATGCTCCAAGCCTTTTTAATTGCTTTATTATGGTATCCCCAGATCTTTCCTTCCATTCCCATATTTTTTTTAAGAACTCTTCTCGACCAAGCTCTGACCGGCTTGGTTTGCCCTCATCCAATAGTTGTCTCTCAACAACCATTTGGGTTGCAATGCCGGCATGGTCTTGCCCCGGTTGCCAAAGCGTATCAAATCCTCTCATTCGATGCCACCGCGTGAGGATATCTTGCAATGTGTTATTAAAGGCATGTCCCATATGTAAGCTACCAGTTACATTAGGCGGCGGGATCATTATGCAAAAACTTTCGGCGTTTTCCTCAGCATTAGACCCAGCTTTAAAGGCACCACTTTTTTCCCACTTTTTGAAAATTCTTTGTTCGCTCTCGATCGGCGAATAGTTTTTATCCATTGCCATAATTGCTTCCTTAATGTTTATAAAAACTGAATTGAAAGGTTACCTTCTCAAAGTTTTAATACTGCCCGCATCTCATGTTTTAAAGTGCCCAAGTTGATCATAAAAGACTCAATTAGCATAAGTCTCAAAGACACTCTACTATCTCAATTGCAAGACAATTATTAAATTAAATACTTTAACCTGTGATAATACCTCAATTTAGTCTGCTCGATTTTTTCTAATTTCGTTCCTGACTATTGTTTCAATAAAAGCTTTTAAAGTGGCAAGATCTTGAGACATAGGAGCCTCAAACTGAACTTTACCGCCCTTCACCAGTAACTCTGACCCTAACTTATAGGCATTACCGAGACTTTTTTTCTTAGCGCTTTCACGCTTTGTCTTTTCTCTATTTACTGCAACCCCAATCTCTTTTAAAATTTGTGCAGTAGAAAGATTTTTATCATCTGAATCGTTTGATTTCTCTTTCTTTTTTTTACTTTTATCTACCAAAATGTCCCTTCCAACTAAAAATTTTATTAGTTTTAACAAAAAATATATACTGCAAAAACACCAAAAAATCTGGCTCTAGTAAAAATAGCTTTATATCAAAAAGTCTAAACAATAAAAAACAACACCATTAATTAATAATTCTATCATTGCCAAAAAGAGCTGGCACTAACGCACCGATTTCAAATAAAACACGGTACCCTGCTGCCAAACGGTTACGTTTCGCAGTTTCAAGATTAGTTTGCGCGTTCATCAAATTTTTTTCTGCATTAAGGACGTCTAAAATAGTTCTTGCTCCTAGTCTAGTTTCTTCAAGTG
Organism: Paracoccaceae bacterium; assembly: GCA_002705045.2. Classification (GTDB taxonomy): domain Bacteria; phylum Pseudomonadota; class Alphaproteobacteria; order Rhodobacterales; family Rhodobacteraceae; genus JAYZEV01. The sequence continues at coordinate 4,711 of PAHT02000055.1, forward strand.
TTCCAAGATATGCAAGCTCAGTCGCTTCTACCTCCCTAGTTTTGGCAATAATAATAGCGGAAGAAACTTGATAATCTGACCAGGCAGTGACCACAGCTTGTTCCACTTTTAGTCGAACTATCTCGCCATTAACCATACTTAACTCAAGATTAGCCTGAGCTTCTTGTTCAGCACTCTGAATAGAGCCTCCAGTGTAAAGAGGGACGGAACCATTCAAACTAATTCCAATGTTTGCGAAGTCTCGCTGGGTAGATGTCTCTCCACCCGTCAACGATGTAGTAAAATTTAGGGTAGGCAAACTTTTTGATTTAGACGCGGCTACAAGTTTTCGAGCTCGCTTTTCAAGCATTCTGCTCGCCCTTAATTCCGTATTAGATTTTGTTGCAGATTCCTTTGCAACTATCTCAGTCATCGGGAGTTTTGGAAGATTAATATTAGCGTCGAGGTCAACTGGCTTTATTCCAACCGCAGTTTCAAAAGCCCGATTAGCTAAGTAAAGAACTCCCTTCCGCGATTCAAGAACACTAATTGAAGCCTCAAGTGCAGCCTGAGCTTGTGCAAGATCAGTTCTAGTCAGTTCACCAAGTTGAAACCTACTTTCAGTAGCAGCCAATTGTTGTTTAAGAACGCTTACATTTTTGATGCTTAAATCAACCAACTTAGTATCTCTAAGTACGTTTAGATACGCAATAATCGCCTCATATATTACTTTTTGCTTAACTCCCTCGTACTCAGCTTCCAAAGCATTTATACGAAAAGTCTCCGCTGCAATCTGATGGTCAATGAGATTTCCATCAAAAAGTGTATACCTTCCGGTGATACCAGCCAAAAAACTATGCGAGTCAAGATCGGTTTTAAGATCCCAGTCGCCATCACCCGAAAAATTTGCCGAAATAGATGGCTTCTTCTTTGCCAGAAGTTGATTCAAGCCCTCCGATTGCGATTTAAGATTAAAGTTTGCCATACTGACTTGAACGTTAGTATTTAAAGCCTCCTCTAAAACTTCAAATAAACTGATTGCAAAAACCTGTTTGGCTGGGAGAAAAATCAACAAAGCAAAAAATAAAGTGTTGAATTTGAGTATATTAGCCATGAGAATTCCTTCGTCTAAGTTGCAATGCTATCACAATGC
>PAHT02000054.1 GCA_002705045.2 Paracoccaceae bacterium
CATATTTCTTGTAGTATTGGGATTTATCAAACAAATTATCATTCTCGCGTCTCTCTAAATGGTATTTTTCAATCTAAGCAGATAAACAAAAAAAAGTGACAGGCCAATTACCAAAAAGGAGACTCCTGTTGTAATTGTACCTAATGCATAAATAATTGGGGTAGTTACAGTCGTTGTTAAACCTCTTAAATCTAAGGGCAGGGTATTAGTAGCCCCCATAACCTGGGATGAGCGCGCTATTTCATCATAGGATAAAGTAAAGCCAAAAAGAGCAATGCCAACTACGCTTGGAGCAATAATTGGTAAAACAACATACCAAAAGGTTTGAAAAGAATTTGCTCCCAGATCTCTAGCAGCCTCCTCTAAAGATTTATCAAATCTATTAAATATAGCAAACATGATCAACAGTCCGAAAGGTAGTGTCCACGTTAGTTGGGCCCCAAACCCGCTGCTATAAATACCCAAAGCACTCTGAAAATTATCATTTATCAAAGCAATTTTGAAGGTCTCGCCAAACCAAATTATAAGGTTGTCAATTATTCTAAATTCTAATGCTATCCCTAAAGACAAAACTATTGATGGTACAATCAGACTTGCTACGGTTGTATAAAACAATAGATCTGATCCAAAAAATTTCTTCCTAAATGCCAGTCCAGCTGAAAGTGAAAGTACAACCGTTAAAAACATTACTAAAATTCCAAGCTTAATTGACCTTCGAAAAGATGCACCAATATCCACCAACGCAGATCCACTCCATAACTCTTTAAACCAGTGAATTGAAAAACCGTTCAAAGGGAAAGTTAGGCCACCAGAAGGACCTTGAAAGCTTAAAACAATTATCGATATTATTGGACCATAAAGGAATAAAACGAAAAAAGTAAAAATAGCTAAGAACAGAAAAAAGCCTGGCGAGTTAGTTTTGTGCATTTAGAGCTCTTTCCTAATGTCGATAACTTTTGTCATTATGAAAACAACTAGGATAGTAATTACTAGTAATATAACGGAGTTTGCAGCAGCCCCTGGTAATTGAAGGTAGTTCATTTCCGTATTAATTATTTTACCGACAGATGCGAGTTGTTGCCCACCCATTATACCGATTGTCAGAAAGTCTCCCATTACAACGGTAACTACAAAAATAGATCCGATAATAATTCCGGGTTTACATAAAGGGATTACGATATTTTTGATTATCTGTAATTGACTAGCGCCAGCATCATACGCAGCTTCTATTATTTCTTCATCAATCCTAAGCATTGAATTAAAGATGGGTACTATCATAAAAAGCGTGTACAAATGCACCAGTGCTAAAATTACTGAGAAACTGGAATAAAGAAGCCACTCTATAGGTTGTTCAATTACTCCCAAAGAAATCATGAAATCGTTTACTAACCCATTACGTCCTAAAAGTGGGATCCAGGAAACCATTCTGATAACGTTAGAGGTCCAAAAGGGTATTGTGCAAATCAAAAACAGAGCCACTTGAAGAGGCGTTGACTTAACATAGAAAGCAAGAAAGTAAGCCACAGAAAAACCCAAAATCAGCGTTACAGCCCACGTAAATAAACAAAAGAAAAGTGTAGAAAGGTAGGTTTTAAAAGTAAGACAGAGACCATTTTCCAATGAAAAACAGCCCTCAAATATATATAGATAATTATCTAAAATAAAATCTGGAATTATCGAATATTCAGTGTAGTCCCAAAAACTTACAATTATTGTCAAAATCAATGGCGCAACGAAGTAGACAACAAAAATTAATGCAAAAGGAAACGCCAACCAAGAAAGCCTTGGCTCTAAAAATTTGTATTTCTTCGCCATAATATCCATTTTATTCCAAAAAAAATCGGGCCATTGGTACTATAACAGCCCGACTTAATATAAAAAGCTCTATCTTTTTATGATGCAACCATTTCATTCCATTTACGGACCATATATTTATTTTCATCCATCGTTGCATTCCAACAGGCGACCCCGCCCATTCTATCCTCATAAGAGCCCCCGTCTCTTAATTCACCAGCTGACGCTAACTTATCACCAGTAGGGCTTAGTATATCGCCTTTAGCCGCTTTGCCTTCCATCCAGAAGCCCCACTCATCTGGTGACATGTACTCCTTAGCAGTTGGTAATACAGCAGAATAATATCCTTGTCGATTGAGGTAAGCACCAACCCATCCAGACATGTACCAGTTAATGAAATCATACACTGCGTCTGCTGTTTTACCTTTCGTTGTCTTTGGAAGAGCAAATCCTGCCGCCCAAGCACGGTAACCTTCTTTTAAGGGCTGGTATACACATTGTTTCCCTTGTGATTTCACTGCCGTAATTGCTGGTGACCACATTGATTGAATTACTACTTCACCTGATGCCATAAGGTTGACGCTTTCGTTGAAGTCAGTCCAAAACGCTCGAAATTGCCCTGATTTTTTTGCTTCGGTAAATATTTTCATTGTCAGATCAATTTCTGCTTTTGTCATATTTCCTTTATCGGGGTAAGTATACTCTCCCATTGCTTCAACCACCATGGCGGCATCCATAATACCAATTGATGGAATATTGAGTGTAGCCGCTTTACCCTTAAATTCAGGGTTCAGTAGCTCAGCCCACGAATTGATTGGTCTCCCAATTAAATCAGGCCTTATTCCCAGCGTATCAGCATTATAAATAGTTGGAATTAGGGTGGCGTATTGGGTAACATCATTAGCAAATGATTTACCTGTTGCACCGTCTAAATACATCACTTTGGATGGAGCAGTGCCCTGAAGACCTACTTTTTTACCTTTCGGAGTTATACCCCTTGTGAAAATCGAGGTCACATTACCCCACTCTTTTATCCGAGTTGTATCCATGCCAAGAATATTTCCCGATGGTACAAGTTTCGGAAGACTGAAATACTCAGTGTCGACCAAATCAAAACTATTTGGCTGTGTCAACACACGCTTCGTAACTTCGTCAGTAGTCACGGCTATGAACTGTACTTTTAGACCTGTATCTTCAAATAACTTCTTTTGAACTTCATCTCCCATGCTAACTGCCGTTCCAAGATATCGGAGTGTTATCGGGTCAGAGGCAATCACGTTTGGCGCATATAATATCGAGGTGGCCGCCGCCGCAGTTCCAGCACTGAGCTTTAGCATTCTTCTCCTTGATAGATTTGATGACTTTTTATTATACATAAATTTCTCCTTTCTGTTGATTAAATAATTGCTAATTTTAGTAGGATTTTAGTCTATAGATCACAAATTCTACTTTAATCGCAGAAAAGAACAAAAAAATCGATTTCCTCTAAAAAACACAATTTTTCTTTTAATAAGTCTTTGCCTGCCCAGTTTTTAGGCATATTAGCTTTTAAAATATTCATAAATAGATCAAATCTTTAAAGTTGTACGAAAATTATTCACATATTAGAGTCGACATCGTAAGTAAGAGTGAAATACAAACTGTAGATATTTAAACTAAGGCATTTATGGAAAACCATCTCGAGCTAATTGGTGTCAAAAAGTCGTATGGTAATTTTGAGGCCGTTAAAGGTATCAGCATTAAGATCACAGAAGGATCCTACTGTTGCCTCCTCGGTCCATCAGGTTGCGGCAAAACCTCGCTTTTAAGAATGATTGCTGGTCATGAAGACATTTCAGAGGGGGATATATTTATTGGTGCGTCGAGACTTAACAGCTTAAATCCTGCTAACAGGGGCACTTCTATGATGTTTCAGAGTTACGCCCTGTTTCCACATTTATCGGTAATAGACAATGTTTCGTTTGCCCTGAAAATAAAAGGTGTATCGGTATCTGAGAGAAGAAAAAAGGCGATTAGTTACATCGAAATGGTACAAATGCAGGGTTACGAGGAAAGACTTCCTCAGCAACTTTCTGGCGGACAAAAGCAGAGAGTAGCACTCGCAAGAGCGTTAATTACTAAGCCAAAGGTGCTACTTCTTGATGAACCGCTTTCTGCTCTTGATCCTGCTTTGAGAATTAAGATGAGGACAGAACTCAAGCAAATGCAAAGGGAGTTAGGGATCACGTTCATTCATGTGACGCACTCCCAAGAAGAGGCATTAGCATTGGCTTCCCTGGCTGTGGTTATGAACGAGGGGAAAGCAGTTCAAATTGATACGCCATTAAAGCTATTTAATAAACCTAGAACAGCATTTGTTGCTGAGTTCGTTGGAGGGCACAATGTTTTGAAGCATGGGGAAAAAAGTTTCGCTTTGCGAACTGACAGTATTGGTATTGATCCTGATGGTCCCAGTGGCACCAACAAGCCCTTCGAAATGAATATCGTTGATATTGAATTTCAAGGTAGCAGAGTAAAGATTCTTTTGAGCAGTTCTGAGCACAATCTTTTCAATGTGTTGATGAGCGATTACGAGTTTTATAAAAAGGAACTCGAGACTGGACAGCGAGTGTCCTGCTTTTGGAATTCTGAAGACCTTCATTTGCTTGAGGATCATTGATATCCTGACGGTTTATTTTGAGGGTCTGAACAAAATAGTGAGTTAAAGAAATAACCAGACCCAACCCCCGACATAAACACCCTGCCCTATAGTATATATAATACCTGTCTAATTTGGTGTCTGAGACTCAAATCCTGCAATGTGTCACTTTGTATGTCACTTTTTCAGCCATTATGCTACAAATGTAACATAGTTGACCTTAACGTATTCAAAGAAAATAAGGGTGTTTAGTGGTCGGGGCGATAGGATTCGAACCTACGACCTACGGTACCCAGCATTTCAGGTATGTGTCTGCAAATAATAGGCAGGCTGTAGAACCATTGACTTTAAGATTTTATAATCTTAACGACTTTTTCGGGCGCTTCCAGAAAGGAAAAATGTCCAGTATCTTCCAACTCGACATATTTTTGAGGGCTTAACAAGCCTCGGCTTTCATTTCTTTCTTTTGACGAAGACCAGTCGTGATCTCCATAAACAAGTGTGACTGGCACCTTAAGCTCCGCATAACACTTTTTTGACTGTGTCCAGGATTTGAAATTCAAAAATACGTTTCGAGTGTGATAAATATTGAATGATTTCCGTGTTGAGGTGCTGAGAAGTGAGATGTAACTATCAGTAATTGCCTTTTTATTAAAAACTCCACCTCTAAAGATAAACCACAAAATTAGTTTATTTTCGAGAGCAGTGAAAAAACTTCCGACTACGGGTAAGCTCATGCTCCAAATAATAAATTTCGCAAATCGATTGGCACGACGGACTCCCTCACCAAAGAAAGTATCGTAATCATACGGATTAAAAACAAATATATGTTTAACTTTTTTCGGTAGTGCTGACGCTACTGTGGCGCATAATACCCCTCCTATAGACTCACCAGCTAATATCAATTTTGAAAGTTTGTTCTTTACAACGAAATCGGTTACCGCTTTCGTCATATATGATTGATCGTAATTCACATTTTTATTAACTGGTGAGCTTCCAAAGCCAGGAAGGTCAAGGGCATATACTGTGAAAGATTTTGCTAAAAGAGGCGTTACTAATTCAAAATACTCTAGCCGGTTTCTGGTTGGATGTAGTAAAATCAGCGGTTTGCCAGATCCAGATTTTTTATACCTTATGTAAGACCCATCGTCTAAAAAGAATTTTTCCAAATTTGACATCTAAATATTTTCCTTTTGCTCATAGATTAGTTAAATTCTGCATTTGTGAGCTCTTTAGACCGCACTCCTAACCCAACCAGATAACTTACCTATTTTCCTAAAATTACCGAACCCGACATTCCTATTTGTTGGAGTCTCTTTGATCCCAAATGAAGGCTTGTATTAAATAAACTTAAGAAGTTAAATAGTTCACTTAACGAACTAATTCAATTAAATTAAATAGGAAGTCCTATGAAGCATTTAATTTTAACTGTCGTGCTTACGATTATTCCAGTATTTGGCTTTTCTGGCGGTCATCGCTACAGTTTATGCAGATTTATAGATTTGGGAAGGCTATAGTTTTCTAAGATAGCCAGACCCCACCCCCGACATAAAGACCCTGCCCTTTAGTATATATAATACCCTTCTAAGCCAGTGTCTGAGACTCAAATCCTGAAATATGCTAAATCCTAGCCTATTTAGCCAAGCACTGCATTTGCTGTTAACCGTTATTTCTAAGCATAGTTGGGTGAAAAGTGGTCGGGGGAGAGAGGATTCGAGTTCGGGACCTTCAGGTTATAAGCTGGATAATTTCAGGACTGGTTTTAAAATGAGGGAAATAAAGTTTATTAGGCATAAACGCATGGCTACTTGCCAGGCCTATTGCAGGCAAGGCGGTTTAGTCTGACCTTTGCCTGCAACAAGAGAGAATTTTTATATACGGTTAGATTGCCCATTTACCGCTTTGTAGCGTAATAACTAACCCGTCGCTCTAAATAAGCCAAAAATTCTGAGATTGAAAAAGCGAGTGCAAATAAAACAATTAAAACCGCCCAAAAATGACTCATCAAGAAGTTGGCTGAGTATAACTCGAATAACGCACCAAAACCTACAATGGATATAAGTAATTGACCTATAATCACGCCCTTGACTGCTCTAATAATGCCAATACGTACACCACCCAAAATTTCTGGCAGAGCAGCCCAAAAATATATCTTTAAAAATGCTTTAATCGGTGTAGCACCAAAGCTCGTCGCCATTTCTACTAAAGAGCGATTGATTTGTTTAACACCTGCACGCGTATTCAAAATAATTATCCAAACAGCAAACAAAGAGGTGGTTATGATTATAGATTTCATGCCAAAACCGAAAAGCACCATAAGTACGGGAACTAAGGCAGTTAGAGGAGCACTTAAAAAAACATTTACCCAAGGTAGCAATAATTCGTCAATTAGGCGATTTTTACCCATTAAAACTCCAACAGTTATACCAATAACCACGGCATAAAATACCCCAAAACAAAACGCATATGCTGTTTCTTTCAGCGCATTTTGAAACGCTGACGTACCCAAAACTTCATACAGTGTAGACAAGACTTTGCTTAATGGGGGAATAAAAAATGTAATTTTTGCCTGTCCGACGAGTTCCCAAAGAGCCCCCCATAAAAGAAGGGATGACATACCAGGCAAGCGATATCCAAATAAATACATGCTCGATTTCCTATTCTACATAACTGCGTAAAGAGTTCCAAATATTATCAACGATATCAAGATATTCAGGGTCTCGTCGTATTGCATCCACACCTTTTGCACGAAAATTTGACGGTCTTATAATTTCCAATACCCGGCTTGGGCGAGGCAATAAAATAGCGATTTGATCAGAAACATAAACAGCTTCTTCGATCGAGTGAGTGACGAAAATGAACGTTTTGTTTTTGTTTGCAACAAGTTGTAACAAATCCTCTTGAAATTTTCGACGTGTTTGTTCATCGACCGCGGAAAAAGGCTCATCCATCAAAAGTACATCTGCATCAACAGCAAGCGCCCGCGCTAAACCGACCCTCTGACGCATACCGCCCGATAGTTCATGCGGAAAACTATTTTCAAAGCCCTGCAAACCAACTTCTTCGATATAATTTTGAGC
>PAHT02000051.1 GCA_002705045.2 Paracoccaceae bacterium
TGAACTGCCAAAACCTTGTACTAGAGTAGATAAGACTTTCCTAACGTTTCAGCAAACTCTTGACTCGCTTGCGAAGTTGCAAAAGCGGTAGAAGCTATGAAGGGAAGATCAAAAACTTCAAGCTTTGGAAACCTACCAGGTGTGTACCCGGCTACGGTCCAAATGAGATCCACAACGCCCTCTCGCACTTGGTCCACCAATTGGGGGGGTTTTCCTCCTAACTGCATGGAGGGGTAAATTTCCACTTTTAGTTTGCCACCAGATTGTGAAGCTAATCGTTCAGCCCAAGGTTTTACAAATTTAGAATTGGCACTATGAGGCATTGGAAGAAATGAATGATATTTCAGCACAACTTGCTCAGCGGAAGCACCAAAAGCACCCAAAAAGATCGTAATTATGATTAAACTAAATTTCTTTATCATTTTTTTCCTCACTATATCAGTTAATACCACCAGCGCTACAATAAGGAGACTCCTTAAATTGCTTACGAACCCTTCTCTAAATTTTATTTCGCTTTACAAAGTAAGACTTCACCAATAGACCCTCGTTGGTCCGTTCTTTAAATCCTGTAATACTTCATACGCAATGTTAGTCAAAGGAATTCGATGATTTGGTAGGTTCATTTTTCAAGCATGAGAGTCTTAACGAATGAAATTTTCGAAAACAAATTACCAGTTCATCTTAACAATGGCGGCTTTGATGTCCCTCACTGCACTTACTATAGATGCTATATTACCAGCGATGGGTTTAATTCGCTCTAAATTTGAGGTTAACGCAAAATCTGGACACTGGATAATCACATGCGTATTTTTTGGTTTATCCCTCGGTCAGGTCTTTTTTGGACCTTTAGCAGATTCTATTGGCCGAAAGAAAGTAGCTTATGTTGGCATAGCTATTTTTGCTTTTGGAAACCTAATTTCTTTCCTTGCTTCAGAGTATATCATTCTCTTAATCGGACGATTTCTACAAGGGTTAGGAGCAGCAGCACCTAGAGTAGTTTCACAAGCCATGATTAGAGATACAACCTCTGGCACTGAAATGGCGAAGTTAATGTCGTTTGTGATGACTGTATTTATAATGGTTCCTGTTTTAGCCCCACTGCTAGGCCAAATTATCATTTGGATAGCTCCATGGAATTTTATATTTATAGCTTTAATACTTTATAGTTTTTTTATTCTATCGTGGCTAGCATTTAGTCAACCTGAAACCCTCAGTAGTCCCCGGGCCTTTAATTTCGAAACTATTTTTAGGGGATTTTCTGAAGTGTTTCAGAATAAAGTGACTCTATGTTTCATGGTGTCAACTGGTATCATATTTGGAGGTTTAGTAAGTTTTCTCAATATGGCTCAACCTTTATTCCAAGAAACCTATAAAGTAGGTGACAGGTTTTCGTTCTACTTTGCGGGTATTGCTGCATTAATAGGGTGCTCATCACTTATAAACGCACGAATTATCGAAAAAATAAGCCTCCAAGTGGTTATTACCTACGCATTAATTTGGGTGTGGGTTTGGAGTGCAATATTCCTCTTGATCTTACGGTTTTACGGTAGCTTGGATCTAACTAATTTTTTGATCTTTTCAATACTAGCTTTTGGAACGTATGGTTTTCTTTTTAGTAATATCAACACTTTGGCTTTAATGCCGATGGGTCACATTGCAGGTACCGCCGCCGCCGTAATCGGAACCTGCTCAAATATTTTAGCCGTGCTTATCGGAGTATGTGCAACATACTTTTTTGTTGGTAGCCCAACATCTCTAATTTCCGTCTTCTTTTTTGGGGCGACGTTTAATATACTTATACTGATTATCCTAAAGCAATTTAAAATTTAGTTTTTAAAGAAAACATTAAGTTACTGACTATGCTGGTTGTATTCTAGGATTAAGGCGGCTAGTACATTTTTATGTTAGGCTTACAAATTGAATCTGAGGATCGAAATGCATTTCATAATGTTTTCGTGCTTGCCTTGGCCCAGGCTTTTGTTGGTGCACAACTTCCAATGCATTTCATTCTCGGTGGTCTTGCCGGAGCATACCTATCATCAACACCCTGTTTTGCGACACTGCCAGTATCAATGATAATAATTGGATCAACGGTTGCTGCTCCAGTTCTTTCAACTTTTATGCAGAAATTTGGTCGAAAATCTGGCTTTATATTAGGGAGTTTCTGTGGTGCTGTCGGCGCAACTATAGCTAGTGTTGCTCTTTATATTTCATCATTTAATCTATTCCTTCTCGGTTCTCTTATTACCGGTATTTACATGTCTTCGTATGGCTTTTATCGTTTCGCAGCCGCTGACACGGCACGTGAGATATTTCGTCCAAAAGCTATTTCGTACGTCATGGCTGCTGGGCTTATTTCAGCAATACTCGGCCCCCAACTGGTAAAACTAACCGCGGCATTATCCTTCATTCCATTCTTCAGCTCATACATAACCATTGTAATTCTAAATATTTTTGGTTCAGCCATTTTTAGCTTTTTAAGAATTCCGATAAAGTCCAACATAACGGCGTCTTCTAGAAAAAGTAGACGCCTCATCCAAATCCTTATTGCCACACCAATTCGTACAGCAATAATTTGCGGTATGATCTCATATGCACTTATGAACCTTGTTATGACTTCCACCCCACTTGCTGTAGTTGGATGTGGTTTTAGTCAGGGGAACGCAGCAGATATTGTGATGGTCCATGTATTAGCAATGTCAATACCGTCCTTTTTTACAGGCCACTTAATCCTTCGTTTTGGTGTAAGGCCCGTTATAGGGCTTGGACTTACCCTGTTATGTTTAGCGGCAATATCAGGGCTAGGCCGCACAGAATTGTTCAATTTTTATATTACGCTTACACTTCTAGGAGTTGGTTGGAACTTTAGCTTTATTGGAGCCACAACTTTATTAGCTAATAATCACTCAGCCAATGAGCGCGGAAAAACGCAAGGAGTAAATGATATGATAATTTTTGGCTTTGTCGCTCTAGCTTCATTATCATCCGGGGCTTTGCTTAACTGCTCAGGGGGTGATATTAAACAAGGGTGGCAGCTTGTCAATCTAGCCATGTTTCCGTTACTGATAATTTCCGTCTCAACTCTGGTCAACTTGAAAATAGCAAAATAGCTTAAAAAAGCCTCGAAGAAACCAAACTCAAGTGAAGCGTTAATCGCCACAATAATATCTTGTCAGTTTTTTTGCAAGTTCACCTAATGCTTCTTTACATTCTTCGATTGACGGGACGTCCAATGTATCAATTCGTTTTATGTAAGGGCAAGTTACTGCAGCCACCACTTTACTATGATTATCAAAAATTGGAAAAGACATGTTGGTAACGCCAGACGCAGTATTTGATGCACGAAGGTCAAATCCTTGTTTTCGAATTAAGTCAAGCTCCTTGTAAAAAACAGGAAGATCTATATTTGGTTCCCCAATAACTATTTTATGCCTATCAATAATTTCCTTTATCTCAGGCTCCGTCAGAAATGCTGTTAACACTCGTCCTGAACCCGTGTTCCACAGTCCCATAACTGATCCTACCCGTAGGCCTAATCCCCAATAACCTGGAGAATCTACCGAAGATACTACTACAACATCACCATTATTTTCCATGACAAGGTGGCAAGACTGCCATACTTTCTTTGTTACTTTTTGCATAAGCGGTAATGAAAAGTTAATTAATCGACTTACTGGCGGATACCTGTGAGATAAAGAAAACAATCGCAGGCTTAATATGTATCTATCATTATCGCTTGATCGTGAAATATAACTTCGCCTTACTAAAGTTGTTAGCATTCTATATATTTCATTTGAGGATCTATTTAATGCCTTAGCAATCTCACCTTGTGATAGACCCTTCTCAGAGGAAGATAATAATTCAATTATATCTAAACCTTTTTCTAAAGCAGGAGCTCTATATAACTCAAACTTTTTTTCAACTATCTTCCGATCGATATCACGCTTTACAGTTTTCATTTTTTTAATTTCTAAGAACATTTCAATGTTATTAAGATTAGTTTATATAAAAATACAGATTTTCATATACGAATATTAAATTTATACATAAATATTTATATTGCGTTTTTCAATTTAACCGTTTTTAATCATCCTATAACTATTTAATTTCTACATGGGAGAAAACTATGAAATTCTTATTTTCGATGATCACGTCCTCCGCAATCTTAATGGCCTCTGGTGCATTTGCTGGTGGCCATAGCCCCACCAAAGTAGCTTTGGTTCCAGGTGGACCACATCCTTATTTTGCAGCTTGGGAAAAAGCTGGTAAAGATGCCGTTAAAGATTTTGGTCTGGGAAAAGCGGACTATAAAGTCCCAGCAGAATGGGATCTAAGTCAACAAAACGAATTGATCGAAAGTTTAGTTGGTAAAGGTTACAATGCGGTTCTTGTGTTTCCGGGAGATGCTGTCGGAACAAATAAAATTTTGGGCGAGCTTGATGACGCTGGAATTCCAACAGCAGCACTTGCCGGATGCGTAGAGCAGCCAACAAAGGCAAAAATGTGCTTTGGTACAGATACTGGGCACTCTGCCTACTTAGGAACAAAGCAACTCATAAAAGCTATGGGCGGCAAAGGAAAAATCGCACACTTCACTGGGTTTTTAGTTGATCCAAACACTACGTTGAGAATTGACGCTGTAGAAAAAGCCGTAGCAGAAGCTGGTGGTGGTGTGGAAATAATACAGGTCATAGCCGATATCGATGCCTATGAGCCAGCAGATGAAAAAATCAATGCATTCATGGCGGCGCAAGGTGGTGAAGTCGATGGTATCGTAACTACGGCTTGGGTTCCAGCTGTTGTTGCTTCGCAGGCACTTACAAACATGGGTGATAAGCGAATAAAAATGGTTGGTATCGACCATGATGAAGTTGTGTTAAAAGCAATCAAGGAAGGCTTTGTTCACGGAACAATGCTCCAAAACCCATACGGTCAAGGTTATATTGGATCATATGTCATGGATAAAATAAGAGGTGGATGTAGTTTTAAAGCTAGTGCTCCTTGGAAGACAACTGCCCAGACAAACCAGTTCATCGACTCAGGAACTGTGTTTGTTGATATCAGTGATGTTGATACCTACGTCGACGCCATGAGAGGAATATCGTTAGAGATACTTGAGACATTTGATGGCACTTACCTAGATTGCTAATCTAATATTTAGGGGGTAGGAAACTTCCCCCTAAACCTTGCAATTTAATGAAATATTGTGAACTTTTATGAACAAAAAAATCCCAAATTTTGTGTTTACTAATCAGTTTGGCTTGCTGTGCCTTGTTGTTACGTTTATACTTATTTTTTCAACAGTCACTGATGGTTTCACATCACGCTTTAATATTTTTGCACTGTCACGGGTAGTCGCTATAGATATAATGATAGGCCTAGCCATGATGGTTGTGATCTTAACCGGCGGACTAAATTTAGCTCTTGGGGCAATTGGGGTCTGTGCTGCAATGTTTGGTGGTTGGTGCATGGAAACTATGGGAATTCCTGTAATCCCATCGATATTTTTAATATTAGGAATGGGCTCCTTTTTAGGTTGGGTAAACGGTATGATCACAGTTAAAACTGGAGTTCATAGTTTTATCGTAACTTTGGCTACCATGAGCATTTATTTTGGATTAATGACGATGCTTACGGAAGCAGAAGCATTTAGGCGGCTACCTGAAACATTTACTGAATTTGGTTCCATGAAATTATTCAAGAAATATATTTCTCCATTACTTCTGCTGAGTTTAGCAACGTGTGGAGCTTTATTTTACTTGTTCAAATACACCGATATCGGTCGAAAACTCATAGCAGCTGGAGCGAATCCTGATGCTGCTGAGTTGTCAGGAATATCAGTAAATACTATGTTCATTTACTGCCATGTGCTTTCGGGATTTTTAGCTGCCATGGCGGCTATAATGCTGACAACTCGGATAGGTGCTGCAATACCATCCATGGCAGGTCAACTGGGAATGGATTGGCTTTTACCTGCATTCCTTGCCCCTGTCATAGGTGGAACGCTTCTCTCTGGTGGAAAGCTTTCAGTATTTGGAACAATGCTTGGTGCTGTTCTAGTGACTTTAATTACAAACGGGTTATACCTTATTGATGTCGGAGAATTTTGGATTCGCTTCTTTTTGGGAATTATCCTTTTAATTGCTGTCTTACTAGATAAAACAAGAGAGTTCTTCACTTTAAAGAGTGTAATTGTATCATGAAAATCACTCAATCATCGCTACTTAAAAAGGATTGGTTTGGGTTGTTAATCGTGGTTCTTCTCAGCGGAACTTTTATTGCAATGTTAAAACCCGCTTTTCTCTCTGCGTTTAATCTCTACGTCCTTATGGTGAGTGTCAGTTACATGCTAATAATCGCGCTATCGCAAATGATAATAATTGCGATCGGTCAGATGAATTTATCTGTTGGAGCCATTGGTGGTCTCGTGGCAATTTCATTCAGTGGCGTGATGGAAGTATATCAAATATCAGTGCCAGTGGCTATTTGTATTGGATTAGTAATAGGCACAGTATGTGGCTTTTTAAATGGTTATATCACAGTCAAATCAGGCATTTCAGCTTTTATCATTACGTTGGCAACTCTATATATTTTTAAGGGAATTAATTTAGGTATAACGGAAGCAGAACCTTTCTACGAAATCCCAGAAACTGTGAAAAATTTTGGCAATGCAAAGATCGGTACGAGCCCAATCCCATATCTAATCATTATTCCTGTAATTATCACATTTTTAATGTGGGTGTTTATGAACAGAACTGAAACTGGTCGGCATATGCTCGCGTATGGAAACAGTGTGCAATCAGCAGAACTAATTGGCATTTCATCGTCAAAAGTAGTCGTAACAGCTCACGTTATTTCTGGTTTTTTGGCCGCGATCGCAGGAATGCTTGTCGTTTGCCGCCTTCAATTGGGAACACCAAATATTGGAGACTCCTGGCTATTGCCGTCTTTCGCAGCTCCAGTCATAGGTGGCGCAATTCTAGCTGGAGGCAAGGTGGATGTTATCGCAACGGCACTTGGAGTTCTTATTGTGGCAATAATTTCACAAGCGCTGGTAATATTCAAAATTGATCCCTTCTTTGTCCAAATTTTTCTAGGTGTAATGATTTTATTGGCTGTTTTTGTGAACCGATATCGAGAATATAAGCAAGAATCTAGTAAAAAGATTTTTAACAATGACTAAATTCTGTTTGGAAATTGACTCGGTAGATAAGGCTTTTCCAGGCGTCAAGGCACTGAACAAAGCTAGCTTTAAACTTAAGAAGGGGTCAATTCACGCTCTCCTAGGAGAGAATGGAGCGGGCAAGTCAACACTCATAAAAATAATCACCGGTATTCATAAGCAAGATGGTGGTAAATTGCTCATAGATAATGTTGAAAAAACATTAAATACACCTAATGACGCAACAAGATTTGGGATATCAGTTGTTCACCAAGAACGAAATTTGATTAGACGGTTTTCAGTCGGCGAAAACCTTATGCTAAATAATTTACCAAGAACTACACTTGGACTCGTCGATTATCAAGAAATTGCGCTTCAATCAAAAAAGTGGTTGGAAATTATGGATCTCGATATTGATCCAAGCACAATAGTGTCAGAATTGACAGTAGCAAAGATGCAACTATGTGAAATTGCAAAAGCTCTATCACTAAGATCGCAAATATTATTATTAGACGAACCAACTTCATCTTTGTCTCCACAAGAATCAGATAATCTGTTCTTACTACTCAAGAAAATTGTACGAGATGAAGGTGTGAGCA
The DNA here is from genome assembly GCA_002705045.2 of Paracoccaceae bacterium. Taxonomy (GTDB): domain Bacteria; phylum Pseudomonadota; class Alphaproteobacteria; order Rhodobacterales; family Rhodobacteraceae; genus JAYZEV01. The sequence goes on from PAHT02000051.1 coordinate 7,762, forward strand.
TTGTTTTTGTGAGTCATAAACTAGAGGAAGTATTTAATATCTGCGATGAAGTCACGGTTCTTCGAGACGGCAAGAATGCATGCACCTCAGAGAGTATAAAAAATTTAGATAGGAAAAAGCTTGTAAAGCTAATGATTGGACGTGACGAACAAATTGTTAAATCTAAGCGAAAAACTGATGGAACCGACAAGACAATTCTTGAACTTAAAAATGTAAATACTGATTTAGGTCATAAAAATATTAGCTTTGAACTCAAAAAAGCTGAAATAATTGGTCTTTACGGATTAGTTGGGGCTGGAAGAACAGAATTGGCAAAGTGCCTAATTGGTCTCGAGAAAATAAATTCTGGTGAAGTAATAATTAGTGGGACAGCGATAACGATTGATTCTCCAAGGAGTGCTTTAGAAAAATACAAAATTGGATATATTAGTGAGGATAGAAAAAAAGAAGGGCTAATACTAATTCATAATGTAATTGATAATGCGAGTATAACAGTTTGGTCTCAAATCAAAAAAATCTTGGGGTTTGTAACCAACGATATGATATCGAGTCGAGTAAACCCATATATCGAACAATTGGAAGTAAAAACACCTTCGATTTATCAATTAATTTCCAATTTATCTGGTGGTAACCAACAAAAGGTAAGTGTTGCTAAGTGGCTAGCGGCGGGAACGGATATTTTAATAATTGATGAACCCACGGTTGGAATTGACATAAAGACTAAAGCATATCTGCATAAGCTAATAATTGAATTAGCTGAAGGCGGCACCTCAATTATTCTGATATCCAGTGATATGCCCGAAATGATTAGCCTTGCGGACAGAATACTTGTAATGAAAGACTTCAAGCTAAACGGCATAGTTAAAAATGATCATAAATATGATACCGTTAGCGCCAATATAATGGAGTACATCCACGATTAGAAAAAGATTCGGACAATAAATTTGGAGTAGATCTGACCTACTTAAGCAGAATATATATTTTCCACATGTATAAACTGACCCAACATTTAACAAAATATTTTAAATTAATTCATTAAGGCTCTGTCAAAAAATGAAAATTGTAAGTATCAAGGTGCATGATATCAGGTTCCCTACCTCACTTGAAAATCTTGGTACTGATGCAGTGCATACTGACTGTGACTATTCTTCGAGTTATGTGGAAATATTTACAGAGGATCCAGATCTAAAAGGAATTGGCCTGACGTTCACAATTGGCAAAGGCAATGATTTGTGTGTAGAGTGCGTAGATTATTTCAAACCTATTGTAATAAACAAAACAATTTCTGAAATTGAGAACAGCATGGACTCCATCTGGCGACAGTGTACCAATCATAGTCAATTAAGATGGATAGGACCAGAAAAAGGAGTTGTTCACTTAGCCGTCGCTGCACTATTTAACGGATTATGGGATCTGATATGTAAATTTCACAAAAAGCCATTATGGAAATATATTATTGAACTGGAAAGTAATAGTTTGCTTGATAAGCTTTCATTTTCTTACATTGATGACGCGATATCAAAATCAGAGGCATTCGATATTCTAGAAAAAAAGAAACAAAACCTGACTAAATCTCAAGAAACTATCATTAATCATGGATTTCCATGTTACACCACCGCAGCCGGTTGGCTTGGTTATTCCGACGAAAAAATGACAAAGCTTGTTAAAAATGCTCTTCAAAAAGGTTGGACGCATTTCAAAATGAAGGTAGGACAAGATATAGATCATGACATAAAGCGCCTCGAACTTGTACGCAACTTAATTGGCCCCGAAAATGTTCTTATGATTGATGCAAATCAAGTATGGAGCGTGAATGAATCAATTGACTGCATCAATAAGCTCAAAATGTTTGATTTATATTTTGTAGAAGAACCTACTAGCCCAGACGATATATTAGGATATAAAAAAATCAAAGACGCTATTCCAGATGTAAACCTCGCGACAGGAGAGGTCTGCCAGAATCGCGTCATGTTTAAACAGTTTCTTGAAAACCGCTCTCTTGATTTTTGTCAAATAGATAGTTGCCGCATGGCTAGCCTTAATGAAATAATTCCTGTAATGATCCTGGCTAGTAAATTAAATATCCCAATTATACCCCATGCTGGTGGAATTGGTTTATGTGAGTATGTTCAGCATCTCAATATTATTAATAATCTCATAATTACGAATAATGGGATCCACCTCAGTGAATATGCTGAGAGTTGTTCGGAACATTTGGAAAATCCTGCTATCATTAATCGGGGCCGCTATACTACTCCATTAAAAGCAGGGTATTCAGCTGTAATAAAAAAGGAATCTTTGGCTACTTATGTTTTCCCGTCGGGCAGTTATTGGAAATCGGTGCTTTAGTCATGATGGAAGACCTCTTCCATCGCTGCCCACCATTCGCCCTTCTTTCGATCTGGTAATGGGATCTGGCAGGGAGTACAAACTGCCCACCATTTTTTAACCGTTTTGTTGTTAGCCATTAATTTCATATCACGATCAAAATTATCACCCCAGTATTCCATATAACTGAAAAGCATGTTATTTCTAAAGAAAATTGAGTAATTTCTACAATTTAAATCCGTCAAATTCTGCAACACCTCAGGCCAAACGGCAGCGTGCAACTTTTTATATTCTTCAACCTTATCTTCTCTTAATCCAATCACCATACCCAGTCGCTTCATAATTTATATCCGATAAAATCTTTTTGCATTATTAATGAATAGATAAGGATTTCATTACTGGAAAAGAACAAACAACGCTTCGTTTCAAAATTCTCTGTTTGAAATCTTTTATATATCGACCGAAGCTGTGACGTCATTATGAACCCAAGCTATGCACAGGAAAGAGTGATAAGTAGTGATGTCTACTTAATAACAGTTTAATCAGAAATCTAAATAATTCAATGATGAAAAATAATCTAAGAAAATTTCAAAATTCATATAAGTTGATTCAACGTATAAAAAGTAAAACTAACCTTATGTGAGAAACAATTCCTCGATCGAATATTATAGCAAGTTGGCAAATTTAATAGAGTTCATAAATAGGAATCAATAATAAAATTTAAGTTTCGACTTTCGTAATCTTCAAAAGTACCCCAAAAATTTACCTAATCTGAAGACAACCCTTTCAAAAAATCCGACAACTCATATTCCAAGTAGTCCGCCAA
>PAHT02000074.1 GCA_002705045.2 Paracoccaceae bacterium
ATCCTCATTACCTATTGATGCCATTTCTTCAGGGTTTAATGAAGTCCCCTCTTCTGCAGTATCTACTTTATCTTCAATTTTCATTGATACTAACTCGGCTTTTTTCGACCCCAAAAGTTTTTTTGCATCATCAGCATGCACATCAATCTTAACTCCTTCTGGAAACCTAACACCATTCACCTCACTTGCTTCTAATATTTTGAGAGTCATCCAACCTTCTTTAAGGTCTTCATTATCTTCTGAAATTTCACTATCACCATCTGTATCTTTAGCTTCTTCTAATTCATTATCTTTAACATATTTTTTATCGGCAATTTCAGCAAACCTCATTCTTAATATTTCAACTCTCGCGGAAAAGATGCCTAACTTTGTTCCAGTATCTGTTTCATCAGTTATTAGAGCCTGTAACTTACTACTTAATATGTCTAAAGAGGTATCTGAGTATTTCTCAATAATTGCATCTCTTATTCTCATAGTTTCAGGTGCTAATTTGAGATTATTTTTATTATTGCTTTCCTTTAATCTATCATTTTCCATCATTTTTCTCTTCACAATTGATTTTGGCATTCTACTTGCAAATTTCGATCCAGAAAACAAATTTTAAAATTTTTTATCATTAAGGAAATTTAACACGAGATGCCAAGTTTTACTGAACATTTAGGATTTCATGCCAGCGCTCTACAACTTAGATCTCGCAGAAATGAAATGTTAGCTTCAAATATTGCAAACGCAGCTACTCCAAATTTTAAAGCACGTGATATAGATTTTGATACAGAATTAAAACGAATTAATAAAATTGGAACCATAGAAACTAGTAATGATTCACATTTTGCAAGTATTCAAAAACGAATTGGTAAAGACAGTGTATACAGACTACCTATTCATCCAAGCTTGGATGGGAATACCGTGGAAATGGCGGTGGAACAAATGCAATTTTCAGAAAATGTAATGCGATATCAAACTACGCTTTCCTTTCTTAATAATAAAATAGCTGGATTACGATCAGCTATTAAAGGTGAATAATGAGTGATATAAGAAATATTTTTGATATTTCGGGAAGAGCAATGTCTGCCCAACTAACCCGATTAAATACTGTTGCATCAAACCTAGCCAATGCAAATAATGTTTCTGGTTCGATAGATAATGCTTATAGGGCAATAAAACCAGTATTTGAAACAAAATTTGCAGATAGTCTTAAGCAATCAGGACTAGCTAGTGTTGATGCAGTTCAAATAAAAGAAGTAAATAGACTACCTGAAAAAGTATATATGCCTGAACATCCTCAAGCAAATGATGAGGGTTTTATATTTAATGCCGCAGTAAATGTAGAAGAAGAATTAGTCGAAATGTTAGAAGCATCAAGACAATATCAAAATAATATAGAAGTTGTATCCACATTGAGAAACTTAATGATGCGAACAATTAATATGGGAAAATAATTGAAATCTGGAGAATGCAATGTCCACTATAGATCCTAACTCAACAGCAACACTTAATAAAATTTTAGAAAAGATTGGTGTTAAATCAAATGATGAAACATCTCTAAAGAAAAAGGATAGTCTAGGACAATCTGATTTTTTGAAATTGATGACTACACAATTACAAAATCAGGATCCTTTTGCTCCTATGGAAAATGGTGATTTTATAGCTCAGATGGCTCAATTTTCAACAGTTACAGGTATTGCTGAAATGGGTGAAAGCTTGAAAAGTCTATCTAATCAACTTGGAGAATTTAGAATTGCAACTGCAACCAATCTATTGGGACATTCTGTTCTTGTGCCTGGGAATAAAGTAAGGCCTAATTCTGAGGGCGAAATCCATGGTGTATTAGACCTACCTAAAGCTTCAAGCGCTACTAATATAGTTTTTTCTAATACTGCTGGTGAAGTTTTACACTCAATTGATTTAGGGTCACAAGCATCTGGTTTAGTAGGTTTTAGTTGGAATAATATTCCTCAAGAACTTATTAATCAGGATAGCCCTTTGAAAGTGGAAGCATTTATGAATGGAGCAAATGGAAGGTCTGGGGTTACACCTTCTGTATTTGCTGAAGTACTAGCAGCATCTACAGGAGATGCTGATACAGGAGTAGTTCTTGAAGTTAAAGATTATGGTAACATAAACGCTTCAGATGTAAAAAAATATAGATCAAATAATCTGTAATATTAATAATTTGTAATGATATAATTGGAGTAAGTAAATGTCATTTTATACCGCCCTAACAGGATTGAATGGATCATCAGCAGATATTTCTGCTACCTCAAATAATATTGCCAACGTTGGAACTACTGGCTTTAAAAGGAGCCGTGCTGAATTTGGTGACATTTTTGCTACTTCCCCTTTACAGAACTCATCTTCTTCTATTGGTTCAGGTGCAATTCTTAAAGGCGTAAAACAACAGTTTACACAAGGTAATATTGCATCCTCACTTAATGCTTTAGACTTAGCAATTTCAGGTCAAGGTTTTTTTACTTTGAAGCCATCTTTAACATCAGCTCAAACTGTTTACACAAGAAATGGTTCTCTTAATGTTGATAATGACAGATACGTAGTTGACTCTGCAGGGCAATATTTAGTGGTATATCCAGTTAACGAAGACGGTTCTGTTACTGCAAAAGATCTTTTAAGTGCCGTGCCTTTACAGTTACCTATTACTTCTGGAGATCCAAAAGCTACAAGTAATATATCGTTGGGTGTGAACTTACCTGCTACCGCAGAAGTTGTAACAACCAAATCGGAATTTGCAGGTGGTTATAATTTTAATCCTAATGATCCAAATACTTTTACAAATTCAACATCAATTACTATTTTTGATGATTTGGGTAATCCAACAATTGCAACCATGTATTTTGTAAAAACCCAAGCAGCATCAACAAGTGACCCAACAAATAAATTTAACACTAAACTAGTTATAGGTGATACTATTATTGATCCTGATCTGGTAAGTGCTGTAGATGATACTGGACAACAAATATTTATTGACAAATTTGGAGCTCAAACGACATCAGTACCAGATGATAACTTCTTCATCGAAGGTAAAGGGTCAGCTCTTTATAAATTAGATGATTTACAACAACAAGTTCCGTCCCAAAGTGCCAATATCAAAGGTGCTCAGAGTACTTTTGATTTTGGAGAGGAAGGTGATAAATTAGTTCAAGTTGTTACTGATCCTATGCAATTTAATGCAACAAGGGAAGCTGGTTTAGTTACAGGTAGTAATGTTTACTGGGGTAAAAACTTTCTAACTCTTAATGTAGATAATGGGGACCAGCCAGTAAATATTGATATAAGGCCCGGACAATATAATGCTGCACAACTTGCTACAGAAGTTGAAAGAGCTATCAATGAAGCCTATGGTGACGATAGAAAAATCCAAATTGTAAAAAATGTTGATGATGATTTAAATATAAACCTTTTTAAACTTACTGCAGATGGCACTTCAGATGCATTAGATACTCCAATTACAGTAGATCTTCTAGGATCAAGTTATGTTACTGATATTGAGAACATTTCTTTAACTGGTGCCTCGCCAGATTTTACAAAAGAACAGTTTTTAGCACATGCTCAAGCAAGAATTAATGAAGCTATGAATAATTACGCCGTAAAGAGATCAGATGATACCCTAGACAAAGCTACAATACTTGGCGTTAGTACTCAGCTTTTTGGCAGAACAGTTGGATCGGCTGGAAGCATTTTAAATAAAACGGAAATAGTTCCCATTACTCATAATACTATAAATAGTTCAAATGCTTTAGTGAACTCTACCAAATTTATGGTTCATTCTTATTTTGGAAATAAACCCGAACTTACTGTTTATGATAGCCAAGTTGCTGCAGGAGATAACGGAAGCGGGCAAAGTGCAGTTTTTAATGCTGCAGAAAATACTTTAACATTAACACTTGCAAATACCACAGGTATTACTGCTAATAGCAAGATAAGAATTGCTGGTAATTTTGCTGCAACAGAGACAGCACTAGGTAATAGTAACCTTAATGGTAGAGAATTTACAGTTTCAAATGTAGTTAATGCAACTACTATTCAAATTAACACAACTGGTTTAGGTTTTCCTGATACCGATTTCACTTTAACATCTGGTGTTGCAGCAAATACAGCATTAAATTTACTTCATACAAAATCTACTAACGTAGAAGCATTCTTTGAAGGTGCAGAAAAGGTATATCAGGATGCACCAATAAATTTTAGTAGCAAAAAAATAGTTGTAAGAGAAATTGGAACTGCCAAACATACTTATACTAATGCAGATGTAGTTGCTAAGGGGGCTACAGCTGGAATTTTTGCTTTTAGCAATGGATCATTTGGTGGAGCACCATCTTTACAAACATTAGGTCTTTCAACAGGTGTCACAACTTCAACTGATTGGGTTGATGAAAAAAATCCCCCTATCAAAGTTAATTATGACACAGTTAACCAAAGACTAAGTTATGTAGTTGATAGAACAGTTCTGGGTACAGGAACAAATAGTAATTTTAATTCTTTCACTATTTATGGATCCTCTTTAGCAACAAGTACAAATAATCTTGGCGTACCATCTAATAATGATGCATCTGAAGTATTAATAAGAGGTGGTGAAGTTCTATATACAGGCACCTTTGTGGCAGATGGTGAAGAAATTCAATTGAACGATAAAAGATATGGAATAAATGTAAATTATAATAGTGATACTAAAGACTTTACTTTTGCCTCCGGGACGACTGGAGAGTCAATTGCAGCAAATGGAGCTCTTGGTGTTACTGAAACCCAAAAAGCTTCAAATATTGAAGTGGGAAGGTATTTACTTTCTACATCAGATGGTAGTGTCGTAGATTCTACTGACCATTTTGCTGGTAATAATGACCTGATGGGAGTGGGTTTAACTAAATCTGATGCAGTATTTACTGCTGGTAGAGGTATTGCAGCTTCTTCGGCACAAGTTGTTGGTGCAGCCGCAAAAGAAAAACTCACTGAAGTTTTTCGTTTATCTAGCATAGGTGGAGAAAATATCTTTAACGTTTCCATTAATGGTATAAATGGTATCATAGAAGTTCCCCCAGGGTTTTATGTTGGTTCTACGCTAGCAGAAGCCTTACAGGAAAGAATAAATCAGATAGCTGATCCTACAACTGGTGAAACTGTGGGTGGTGTAGTTGTTAAATACGAACCTAATCTAAATAACTTTACATTTACTACAGGAACAACAGGGGATACCTCAACTATTAAGGTGAAGGGTACTACTCGTTTAGGATTAGATGATGTGCCTCTAGGCGTTGGAAATGTACCAAAAATCTTTAATTTGGTTCAAGCAACTAACGCTGATGGAATTGCTTTATTTGTGGATTCCAACGGAAATGTTGTCGAAACACCTCCAGAAAATCTGGTTGAAGGTTATTATCCCTTATACATTGATGAAGGTGAATTAACCTTTGATAAAAGTGGTAAACTAGTTAGTCCTAAAGAAAACGTTCATTATGAAAAACAACAAGAAGGTTTTTCAATTTCTCTAGATATTGATTTTGGAGCTTCCACTCAGTTTGCACAACCATTCTCAGTTTTATCAGTAGATCAGGATGGTTTTACTTCTGGAAGACTAGATGGTCTAGAAATTGATGCAGCTGGTACAATTAGAGCAAACTATACTAATGGACAAAATAACCCACTGGGTAAAATAGTTCTAGCAAACTTCAACAACCAAAATGGTTTGAAACAGATAGGTAATGCTACTTATGTTGAAACTGCTGTTTCTGGATCACCACAAGTTGGAGAAGCTGGTGCAGAAGGTTTTGGGAATATTCTTTCTGGTTCTTTAGAAAGATCAAATGTTGATATTACCGAAGAGCTTGTAAATCTAATTACTGCACAACGTAATTTTCAGGCATCAGCAAAAGCAATTGAAACAACAACAACACTAACTCAAACCATTATTAATATCAGACAATAGTATTAGGTAAAATTATAAATTTTTAAGGAGAAACCCAAATGGATAAAATGATCCATACAGCTTTAAATACTTTGAATAATCTATATATGAATAGAGCTGTAAAATCTCAAAACTTATCTAATCTTAATGTCCCAGGTTTTAGAAGAGATATGGGTACTACTTTTTCCTCAGGTTTTCTAACTGAAGATAAAAGGTTTGATGCAAGAATTTTTGCACTTCACGAAGGTGCAAATGTTTTTTCTGCTAATCCAGGAAACCTTTCTGAAACAGGTTTGGAAACAGACGTGGCTATAAGAGGTAATGGTTTTTTTCTTATTAAACCAGATACAGGTGGACCAGCATTATCTAGACGTGGTGATTTTGAGGTGTCAAATCTTGGAGAGCTTACAGATGGAGCTGGCTCAAAAATTTTAGATAATAATCTTAATCCCATTAATATCCCTCCACATAGAAAAATAGTAGTTTCAGAAAATGGTGATTTATTCATTGAACCCTTGGGCGAACCAGAAGGAACAAGGGTTTTGGCAGCGACAATTGGTTTAACAAGCGGTTCTGAGGACCCTTTACATAAAGATACCGATGGTGAAATAAGATTAATCGAAGGTGGAATTCCTGATGCAGATCAAAATGTAGTGTTAGCTCAGGGTTTTATAGAAAATAGTAATGTTAATGCTATTGAAGAACTTGTTGATACACTAAGTCAACAACGATTATTTGAGGTAAATGTAAAATTCATCTCCCTTTCTGAAGAAATAGACGAAGGTGGAGCTAGCATTATGAGGCTACCTCAGTAATAATCTTATTATTGGCATGAGCCTTGCAAATCTCTCCTAAAGGAATTTTAAGAGAGGTAAAAAATGTCCAGTAGTTCTATGCATGTAGCAAAAACAGGTTTGAATGCTCACCAAACCAAAATGCAGGTAATTGCAAATAATCTTTCAAACGTAAATACTAGTGGTTTTAAAAGAGATAGAGCGAATTTTGAATCATTGCTTTACCAAATCAAAAGAGCTAGTGGTGAGCAAACCTCAGTAGATACAAACCTTAATTCAGCATTTGCAGTTGGAACAGGTGTTAGGGTTAATAATACTCAAAAAGTTTATACCCAAGGAAGTTTAATAAATACTGATAATGCTCTAGACATGGCAATTGATGGGGCTGGATTTTTTCAAGTCTTACTTCCAGATGGAAGAATTGGTTTTACTAGAAATGGTGCATTTACAAGAAATCAAGATGGTGTTCTTACAACACCAAGTGGTTATGTTTTACAACCAGAGATAGCAATACCTGAAAGTGTTACACAAATTAATGTTTCATCAGATGGAATTGTAAGTGTTCAAGTAGCTGGTCAGGTCGCTGCAGAAGAAGTAGGGCAAATCACTTTAGCAGATTTTGCAAATCGTGCTGGGCTTCAGCCAATTGGAGAGAATTTTGTTGTAGAAACCAATGCAAGTGGTGCTGCAGCAGTTGGAAATCCTAGAGATGGTGGCTTTGGTAAATTAGTCCAAGGTTCTCTAGAAGGTTCAAATGTTAATGTTGTACAAGAATTAGTAGATATGATTGAAACCCAACGAGCCTATGAAGTTTCCTCAAAATCAATATCCGCATCAGATGAAATGATGAGATTTATTGCACAAAACTTATAATCAATAATCAAAGATAAATTTTAAAATGACCATATTAAAAAATAAAATTTTTATAATGATTTTTGCAACGGTTTTTATCTCTAGTTGTGCAAGTCATGTAGAGGATAGGGCTTCTCTCGATTTTGAACCAATTATTCCTGAAAATATGAATATACCTAATAATAATTCAAACTCAGGCGGTATTTATAATGAATCAAGTGGTGGACTATTCGCGACGGATAGAAGAGCTGGTCAGGTTGGTGATATTTTAACTATTGCATTGAGTGAAGATTTTACAGCTTCTAAATCACAGTCTGCAACTAGTGCAAAATCAGATTCTTTCAAAGTTGATCTACCTAATTTATTAGACCCAGCCGGAGATCAAGCTTTATTAGATAGTGGAGCTGAAACTTCATTTTCTGGCACAGGATCAGCTGCACAAACAAATTCTCTGCGTGGGGAAATTTCAGTTACTGTAATGAGGGTTTTTTCTAATGGTAATATGGAAATCATGGGGCAGAAGAAATTACACCTAAATAATGGTAATGAATATGTTAGACTGAGTGGAATGATAAGACCTCAAGATATTTCTGCAAATAATGTAGTTCAATCAAGCCGCATAGCTAATGCTAAAATAGCCTACCTTGGCGTTGGTGACATTGCAGATACGGGACAAAAAGGATGGTTAAGTAGAGCTTTAGCAAGTATCTCACCATTATAAATTTAAGGGGTATATAAATGATTAAATGGTTTTCATTAGTTTTAATTTCTCTTCATTTGAGTTTAATTTCTTCTTTTGTGTACAGCGATAGATTGAAAGACTTAACATCTATTGCAGGTGTGCGTTCAAATCAATTAGTAGGATATGGAATAGTAGTTGGTCTAAACGGTACCGGCGATGGAAATATTGGCCTTACTTTGCAATCAATGCAATCAATGGTTTCAAGATTTGGTTTAGTTACAGATACAGCTGGACTTAATGGAGCTAATACTGCCGCAGTAATGGTAACTGCAGATATGACTGCATTCGCAAAACCAGGACAAACTATCGATATAACAGTATCTACTCTAGGAAAAGCAAGTTCCTTACGGGGAGGAACTCTTTTAATGACACCTTTATTAGGAGCAGATGGTGAAACTTATGCGATAGCTCAAGGTAATTTAGTTGTTGGTGGGTTAGGTGTTACTGGACAAGATGGATCATCAGTAGTTGTTAATATTCCTACTGTAGGTAGAGTTCCAAGAGGAGCAACAATTGAAAAGTTGGTAGAAACACAATTTTTGAAATCTGACAATATCATCTTAAATCTTCATCAAAGTGATTTTAGCACCTCATTAGAAGTATCCAATGCTATTAATGAAATTTTTGGACCCGATGTGTCTGTACCTCTAGATGCTTCATCTATAAAAGTGAGATCTCCCAAAGACCCTGCTCAAAAAGTTGCATTTGTAAGCTTACTGGAAAATATAGAAATTGAACCTGCAAGACCAAAAGCAAAGGTAATAGTTAATGCTAGGACAGGAACAATAGTCATTGGTGGAGATGTCAGAGTAACACCATCTGTAGTAACTCATGGATCCATGACAGTCAGGGTTAATGAAGATCCAAATGTCAATCAAAATAATAATCTTGCTATGAATTCAGATCAGGTTGTTGTAACTCCTGGGGATGCAACAGTTACACCAGATACTGAAATTGATGTTGATGAAGAAGTTGCTAAAGCTTTTATTTTTGATCCTGGTGTTGAATTATCCGAAATTGTTGAATCAATTAATGCTGTTGGTGCTAGTGCATCGGATTTAGTCGCTATACTTGAAGCTCTCAGAGAAGCAGGTTCACTACGCGCAGAATTAATCATTATTTAAGGTATCAAATTGTCAAATATATCAGATATAAAATTACAAAACCAAAGTGCCTTCTCTTTGTTTGAAAGAAATCAGGCAGATCTGCAATTATCACAAGTCGCAGAAGAATTTGAATCTCTTTTTGTTTCACAAATGCTAAAACAAGCACATAAAAGTAAATTAGCAGACGGGATTTTTGATAGTTCATCTCAAAAAACTTATCAGTCCCTATTAGATCAAGAGTGGAGTAGAAAATTATCTACAAATGCCAGTTTTGGAATTGCAGAAGCTATCAAACTACAATTTAAAAATCATTTAAGTTCTCTAGAAAAGAAATCGGATGTCTAGCCTTTTTGATATTGGTAAAAGTGGATTACAGTCTTACCGTCAATCCTTGGGGGTAACTGGTCAGAATATTGCTAATATCAATACTGATGGATATAAAAGACGTGAAGCCGGTTTAGAAGAGATCACAGCTAGTCAAGGCGGTATAACAGGAATAGCCAACCAGTCTGGTTTGGGTGTAAGAATTGAAGCAATTAGAAGATCTTTTGATTCTTACCTAGTTGATAGAAATAGGAGTGCAAATTCCTATTTTGAGGCCGAAAGTTCCTTTCTAAATAAACTAAAAGAATTAGAAGACATGATGCTCCCTACTGACTCGAATTTAGGCATAGTAATGGGAAGATTTTTTAATTCACTACAAGAGGTTGCAGCGTCTCCTGGAGATGTAGCACCGAGAACTGTTGCTATTGAAATGGGTGATTTGATGGCGAATACATTTAAATCAACTGCTCAAGTTGTTGAGGATGTAAAAACAGGCATTTTCAAACAATCAGATGTCGATATATCAGCTATCAATACTTTGAGTAACGAATTAGCTAGTATAAATAAAAAACTATTAGCAGCAAGCGGATCTAGCAATAATTCATTGCTGGATAATCGTGATGTTGTGATAAATGAAATTAGTAAATTAATAGAAGTTACAACTGATTTAGATACCCGTGGAACAGCAACTGTAAGGTTAGGAAAATCACAAAACGGCCCTATTTTAGTTTCTAACACTATTAGTAACCGAATGTCAGTATCTGAAAATCTGGGATCACTTTCTTTTTCTATATTTAGTGGGGGAAAAAATACACCAACTTCTCAAATAGTAAATGGAAGCTTAAGAGGTTTAAGTGATGCATATAGAATGAGCCATACAACACTTACTGATTTAGATGAAATGGCTTTTGTTTTCTCTAATACTTTAAATGCTCAACACAAAGAAGGCTTGGATTTAAAAGGATTAAAAGGAACTGATTTATTTATTTCAAAGGGTTTTGAGTTAAATCAAGGAATGGCAAATTTAGGTGTCTTTTCTTCTGAATTAACCATTACTGATATACAGAAGGTTATCCCAAAAAATATTACGATTAGATATAATGCTCAAAATGAAATCTGGAATGCCTTTGACGAAATAGGAACAAATTTAGGATCGGGAACGAACAAGATTAATTTACCTGGAATGAGAATAAACTTTTCTGGTACACCTAGAAATGGAGATGAGCTTTTTGTGTCACCTTCAGAAGGATATGCAAAAAATCTTAAATTTACACTTAAAACAGGAGACCAAATAGCAGCAGCTGCATCAAATTTAGTATACGCTGATACAAAAAATAATTCAAATGTAGAATTAATTACAGAAAAAACCTTTTCTGAAAAAAGTAATTTAAATATTATCGACAACGTTTTATCTAATTCCATGAGCTCCGTAGGAGCTGCGAATTTTGTAAAAAATGGTGCCATTGCTTATATTCCTGCAAACAGTTCAGCAACTGAAATAGTAAGTCTTACCCAACAAGCTCAACTTGCTTTTTCAATTCCTAATCAAGAACTAAAAAATGCTTCTTCA
>PAHT02000029.1 GCA_002705045.2 Paracoccaceae bacterium
AAATTAAAGTTAAAACCAACGAATTGATTGATCAAAGAAAAAACTTTCGTGGTATTTTAAGAGGTGTGGTTAATGATGAAATAAGACTAGAAATTGCTGAAGGAACCATAGGTCTTAATTTTGAATGGATAGAAGAAGCAAATCTAAATATTTCTTTAAGTGATGTGTTGAAAGAGAAAAAATTACAAGAAAAAGTTCTAAAAAAACCAGTCAATAAACTAATGGACTGAAAATAAATGACTAATGTTAGGAAACTAAAATGAGTGTTACAAGCGCTAACCGAATAGAACTCTTACAAATTGCAGAGGCTGTTGCCCGAGAAAAGTTAATTGAACCTGAGCTAGTAATCGCTGCAATGGAGGATAGTTTAGCTAAAGCGGCTCGTTCCCGATACGGCGCAGAATATGACATAAGAGCCAACATCGATCCAAAATCGGGCGAACTAACTATGGAACGTTGTAGAACGGTAGTTGAAGAGGTAGAAAACAGCTTTACTGAGATCACTCTTAAGGAAGCGATAAAAATTAAATCCGATGCAGAAATTGACGATGTACTTAAAGATTCTCTTCCACCCCTTGATTTTGGCAGGATAGCTGCTCAATCAGCAAAGCAAGTTATAATGCAAAGAGTTCGCGATGCTGAAAGAGCGCGGCAATACGAGGAATTTAAAGACAGAGTCGGTCAAATAATTAACGGATTAGTTAAAAGAATAGAATATGGTAATGTAATAGTAGACGTTGGAAGGGGAGAGGCGGTTCTACGACGAGATCAATTAATAAATCGAGAAACCTTTAGATCAGGCGACAGAGTAAGAACCTATATAAAAGATGTTCGCTCAGAAGTACGTGGGCCACAAATATTTCTTTCGCGTACGCAACCTGAATTCCTAGCTGAATTGTTTAAAATGGAAGTGCCAGAAATTTATGATGGCATTATAGAAATAAAAGCTGTTGCGCGTGATCCTGGAAGCCGAGCAAAAATTGGTGTTCTATCATTTGATAATTCAATTGATCCTGTCGGAGCCTGTGTTGGGATGAGAGGTAGCAGAGTACAAGCAGTCGTAAATGAACTACAGGGTGAAAAAATCGATATAATACCTTGGAATGATGATGCGCCAACTTTTCTTGTAAACGCTCTGCAACCAGCAGAAGTGTCAAAAGTGGTTTTAGACGAAGAAGCAAATAGAATTGAAGTGGTTGTACCAGACGAACAATTGTCACTGGCTATTGGAAGACGAGGACAAAATGTTCGATTAGCCAGCCAATTAACTGGTTTTGATATCGATATAATGACAGAAGCAGATGAATCCGAAAGAAGGCAGGTGGAATTTTCAGAACGGTCAAAACTTTTTATAGAAAAGCTAAATATTGATGAAATGGTAGCCCAACTTTTAGTTTCAGAGGGTTTTGCAACATTAGAGGAAGTGGCATTCGTACAACAAGATGAAATCAGCTCCATTGAAGGTTTTGACTCAAACACTGCTGAAGAATTACAGGCGAGAGCGCGAGAATGTTTAGAAGAGATAAACGCTGCAGCACTGTCCAAGGCCAAAGATTTAGGAGTTGAAGAACAATTAATTAAGTTTCCTGGCCTTACTCCATCTATGTTAGAGCTTCTAGCTCTAGACGGAATTAAAACTTTGAAGGAATTTGCCACTTGCGCCGATTGGGAGCTCGCCGGTGGGTATACAACAGTTGAAGGAAAACGCGTCAAGGATGAGGGGATTTTAGAAACACTCGATGTATCATTGGAAGAAGCTCGAACTCTTGTGATGAGTGCACGGCTATCAATAGGATTAATTACAAAAGACGAATATGATAAAGAAATGACCGAAACAGCTATTGAGCGGACGGACGGAGAATAAAAATTTATTGAATAACGATTTATAAAATAAAAATGACAAGTATCCAAAGTTAATGAAATGAAGACTCACTCATCAATACGAAAATGTCTAGTGACTGGAATTAATACTGATAAAAAACACCTTATTCGCTTTGTAATTGATCCAAAAAAAAATCTAATTGCAGATATTGAGCAGACATTACCTGGAAGAGGTTATTGGGTACAGGCGGAACGAGAAATAATCCTAAAGGCATTAAAAAACAAAGTGTTTTTTAAAGCAATAAGTGATAAAATAACTATACAGCTAAATCTATTAGACATAATTGAAAAACAAATAAAACAGAAATTGATAAACCAAATATCGTTATCTCGAAAAGCCGGAAAAGCAATTTTTGGATTTGATAAAATCAAGTCTATATTAGCAAGCAATACAATAAATCTTTTAATTCAAGCAAATGATGGATCAATTAAAGAAAAAAAACGTATTGTAGTCAAATCAATACCACAAATAATAGATAATTGTCTATCAGGTTCTGAACTAGGGAAAATTTTTGGAAAAGATTGGGTTGTGCACTGTGCAATTTTAGATGCCAAGATCTCTGAAAAAATGATTTTTAACGCTAATCGCTTGAATAATTTAAAAAATCCTTTACCACACTAACATAGCTTTACAAGATTCTAACAGAAACTAAAGTGAATGTTAGTAAAAACAAGGTAAAATTAAGTATGAACGAAACACCAACTAATGACGGGAAAAATAAGGTTCTTAGCTTAAAGGGTAAATCGAGCACAGTTCGACAAAGCTTCTCTCACGGCCGAAGTAAATCTGTGGTGGTTGAGACAAAAAGAAAACGTGTATTAGTACCGCAAAATCTCGAAAAAACAATTCAAAGTTCAATAACTGAAAGAACAGTGAATAAAAGTACTGATTTTACAAAAGAAACAAATGAAATTGGTGGTGTCCCAGATATAGAAGTTAACCGGCGAATAAAAGCACTAGAAACTGCAAAAGCACTGGAAACATCCAGAATAAAACAAGAAAAGGTGGTGCTTGCCGCACGGGAAGAAGAACTTAAAGAGTTACGAAAGCAAAAAGAAAAAGAGGAAATCAACAAACGGTCACTCGATCAAAACAATCAACAAAAAGTTAAACCTGAAGTTGACCAAAATATGGCTGGACCTTTACCCAGTGAGATACCACTAGTTGATGCTCCGGTGACAAAGCCTCGGGTCAATAAACAGGATGATATCGGAAAAAAACATCTTGAAGAAGATAACCGTCAGACTAAAACAATAAAAAATACCGAGGACAGGCGAAGGTCAGGAAAGTTAACCATAACGCAAGCCTTAGGCGATGGTAATAATAGACATCGCTCAATTGCTTCAATGAAAAGACGCCAAGAAAAAGAAAAGCGACAACTAAAGGCAAACCAAGGTGAACGTGAAAAAGTAATTAGAGACGTTCAAATACCCGATGTAATCACAGTCCAAGAACTGGCAAACAGAATGGCAGAACGATCAGCAGCGGTTGTAAAAACGCTGATGACAAATGGTATAATGGCGACACAAAATCAACCTATAGACGCTGACACTGCGATATTAATAGCCGAAGAATTTGGGCACAGAGTTACCAGAGTGTCAGCCTCAGATGTAGAAGATGAGTTAATTAAATTCGATGAATACGATGACGAGGTTTTAAAGGCTCGTCCACCTGTTATAACAATAATGGGGCATGTTGATCACGGTAAAACTTCCTTATTGGATGCCATTAGAAAAACTAACGTCGTCTCAAGCGAAGCCGGTGGTATAACACAACATATTGGTGCCTACCAAGTCCAAACAGAGAATGGAGCTGAGCTGACTTTTCTAGATACACCTGGGCACGCCGCTTTTACATCTATGAGAGCTCGGGGAGCAAATGTTACGGATATAGTAATATTAGTCGTAGCGGCTGACGATGGAGTAAAACCACAAACGGTCGAAGCGATAAATCACGCAAAAGCTGCAAAAGTACCGCTTATTGTAGCAATAAATAAGTCAGATATAGAAGGTGCTGATCCAAATAGAGTTCGAACGGAGCTCCTCCAACATGAGATAATAGTTGAATCAATGTCTGGAGAAGTTCTGGACGTTGAGGTATCAGCAATAAAAAATACCGGTATAAAGACTTTGCTAGAGAATATATCCTTACAATCTGAACTTTTAGAATTAACGGCAAACTCAGATAGACCGGCTGAAGGAGCTGTAATAGAAGCAAAACTTGATGTTGGTCGAGGACCTGTTGCAACAGTTTTAATACAAAAAGGTACACTAAAAAAAGGCGATATTTTTGTAGTTGGTGAGCAATGGGGTAAAGTGCGTGCTTTAATTAATGACACTAGTGATCGGATAGAATCAGCAGGGCCATCAGTGCCAGTTGAAGTCCTTGGTCTTAACGGAACACCAGAAGCTGGTGATATATTAAACGTAGTTTCGGACGAAGCCAAGGCACGAGAAATCGCCAATTATCGAAATCAGCTATCTAAGGATAAAAAAGCTACACTTGGTGCTGGTAGTTCCCTTGATCAGTTGATTGCTAAAGCAAAAGAAGATAAAAATACTTCCAAACTTCCATTATTAATTAAATCTGATGTTCAAGGTTCGGCTGAGGCAATAGTACAAGCTATGGAAAAACTAGGGAATGAAGAAGTGCAAGTGCAAGTACTACACTCTGCTGTTGGCGCTATTACTGAAAGTGATGTTACCCTGGCTGAAGCATCAAATGCTCCAATAATTGGATTTAATGTAAGAGCAAATGCTCAAGCTAGAGATATCGCAAATCAAAAGAGAATAGAAATTAGATACTATTCGATAATATACGACTTAGTTAATGATGTTAAAACTGCTGCTTCCGGATTATTAACACCAGAAATTAAAGAAACATTTATCGGTTATGCAAAAATTAAAGAAGTCTTCAAAATTACAGGAGTTGGAAAAATTGCAGGCTGCATAGTCACAGAGGGATCCGCTAAACGAGATGCTGGAGTACGCTTATTGCGAGATAATATTGTAATTCATGAAGGAAAATTAAAAACTCTCAAACGATTTAAAGACGAAGTCAAAGACGTACTGTCTGGTCAAGAATGTGGTATGGCTTTTGAGGCATATGACGATATTAAAGAAGATGATGTAATAGAAATATTCACATCTGAGGAAATAAAACGAACTTTGACTTAAAAAAGATAGTAAAAATGATAAACTGCGATAAAAAACAAGCTCACGAATTGCATGGAACTACGATCGTAGCAGTGCGAAAAAATAAAAAGGTTTGTGTTGCCGGGGATGGACAAGTTAGTTTGGGACAAACCATAATAAAAGGTTCTGCGCGAAAGGTAAGACGGTTATCCCCAGGTGGTAAAGAAGTAGTGGCTGGATTTGCTGGATCTACGGCTGATGCGTTAACTTTGCTTGAAAGACTCGAACGAAAATTAGAATCAAACCCGGGCCAGTTGACCAGAGCAGCTATTGAGTTAGCAAAAGATTGGCGTACTGATAAATACCTTCGAAATCTAGAAGCAATGCTTATTGTGACAGATGGAAAAGAATTATTGATAATTACTGGAGCTGGTGATGTGTTGGAGCCTGAAAACAATATCGCTGCAGTAGGATCAGGCGGAAATTTTGCACTCGCAGCGGCACGAGGGCTTTACGAAAACATCGACGATGCCGAAAAAATTGCAAAAGAGTCTCTTAAAATAGCATCTGAAATCTGTGTATTCACTAATGGAAACATGGTTGTTGAATCGATTGTAGAATAGATGCCCAATAGATTAAACTTATCAAGGATAAAATTGAACATATGACAGACCTGACACCAAAAGAAATTGTGTCTGAGCTAGACCGATTTATAATTGGGCAAAACGCCGCTAAGCGAGCCGTCGCAGTTGCCTTAAGAAACCGATGGAGAAGAGCTCAACTTAAAGATAATTTACGTGAAGAAGTATACCCAAAAAACATTTTAATGATTGGACCAACTGGCGTAGGAAAAACCGAAATCGCTCGGCGCCTCGCTAAACTAGCCAAAGCTCCGTTTCTAAAAGTGGAAGCTACAAAGTTTACTGAAGTCGGATATGTTGGCAGAGATGTTGATCAAATTATTCGAGATCTTGTAGATGTTGCTATAGTACTAGTTCGTGAAAAGATGAGAAAAGAAGTCTATTCAAAGGCTGTATTTGAAGCAGAACTTCGTGTTATTCAAGCAATAGCAGGTTTAGATGCTAGAGAAAAAACTATTGATATGTTTAAAAAAAAATTACGTAATGGAGAATTAGATGATACCATTATTGAAATTGATATGATCGACAATTCTAATTCAATGCCAACTTTCGAAATTCCAGGTCAACCAGGCACTAATGTGGGGATGCTTAACATTGGCGAAATTTTTGGAAAAGCTCTCGGTTCACGAACTAAGAAAAAAAGAATTACAGTGGCAGAAAGTTACAAAAAACTTGTAGATGAAGAAGCTGATAAAATTCTTGATGAAGAAAAAATTATTAAAACATCACTCGAATTAGTGGAAAGCAGTGGAATTGTATTTTTAGATGAAATAGACAAAGTTTGTATTAACAGTGACAACCTTAAAAGTGGTGTCAGTAGAGAGGGCGTACAACGAGATCTACTTCCCTTAATAGAAGGTACGACAGTTTCAACAAAGCACGGATCAGTAAAAACTGACCACATATTGTTTATTGCTTCGGGTGCATTTCATATAGCTAAACCATCGGATTTATTACCTGAACTTCAGGGTAGATTACCAATACGGGTAGAGTTATCGGCCTTAACAAAAAGTGAGTTTGAAAAAATTCTAACCGATACAGAAAATTCTTTGACAAGACAATATAGTGCACTGATGGGAACCGAGGGCGTAAAAGTATCCTTCGATGATACCGGTATTAAATCATTGGCATCAATTGCTGAAGAAGTAAACTTGTCAGTTGAAAATATTGGGGCCAGGAGACTTTATACTATTTTAGAAAGAGTTTTTGAAGAATTAAGTTACACTGCTTCGGAAAGAGAAGGGGAAAGTGTCATCATTGATTCAGAATTTGTAGAAAAAAATTTAGGTGAATTAGCTAGATCAGTTGATTTACGTAAGTACGTTTTATAGTTTTTTTTTCCGAAGATAAACATAATAAGCACCGTTACCACCATGAGAAATATGTGCTTGGGCTATACTCAATATTAAAGGCTTAATCGTTTCGCTTTCTATCCAGTGTGGAAAAGCTTCCCTTAAAACACCCCGTTTGTTCTCAATACTGAATTTTTCGTCAAGTTTTGATTTATTCCCTTTTCCAGTAATCACCAGTACCAAGCGCTTATGATCATTATATGCATCATTAATGAATTTGATCACTCTAAAACGAGCACTGTCATAGCTATAACCGTGAAGGTCTAATATCTTCTCTGGTTTTAATTTGCCGCCCCTTAATTTAGTTAGTACTTTTTTACCAATTGAGGACTGATCACTACTTACTTTGTCAGTTATTTGGAAGCTTTTATTTTCATATGGAGTACCATTAAAACTCTTAAAAGATTTAACTAGTATTCTTTTATTTGGTTTTATACTTCTTTCAATAGTTGCATGTGAACCTTCTATCTTAGAAATGTTTTTCACATAATTGTGCCAAACTTCCATTTCTGTAGGGGTCAAGTTCTTAAAATTCTTTTTCACAGTCGATACCACTATAAAAGTTTTCAGCACTAATTAAATGATAATTAACTATTAACCTCATTCGCCCGTAGCAATTAACTTCCAAGAAGGGTCGTTAGAACCTATTATTCTTCCAAAGGTCCAAGTGTCAGAATGTGCTTTTACTTTTGAACTACTTCCTTCGATAATCTTATCATTTTTATCTCTAACAACAGAAGTAAGCTCACATTTAAAATATAATGTTATTTCTGCACTCTGGTTTTCCTCAGCAAAAACAACATTACGAATTCTAATTTCCCGAAGCCCAACAAAAGTCGCATCAACGGTGTAACCATTATTAATACGATCAGTAACAACAGTTTCAAAATCTTCATAAACATCTGGTGTGAGATGATCTTTCAAAACCTTCAAATCTCCATTTTCAAATGCCATCAAAATTATCTCATAAGCACTCTTCGCACCAGCAACAAAATTGTGAACAGAAAAAGCAGGTTCAAAACTTTTAATTTTTTTAAGTTGTTGACCTGAACTACTTGTAAGTTCAATGTAATCGGATATGTCGTCTTCGTCTGCTACATCACTATGATTTTCTTGATCAGGTTTTATCGCTTTAACTTTTTCTAAACCTTTTAAATCAACACTTTTTTCAAATCCTGTTCTAATACCTAAAACAAGTGATAACCTCCAGAATAAAAATGCCGCTACTGCCGCTAAAATTAATATTTGTACCATTAAAAACCTCGATATATGAAAAGCATCTTACACATTTGTTTACTATAAAACCTTATCATAATACTATACATAAATCGTTATTACACATTGTCCAACAAGAAACACTACTAATTAATAGTTAAAAAATGAAATTCTTCTTAATGTTTTTGTCAATACCTTTGTTAGAATTGTTTGTTTTTTTTAAAGTAAATGAATTTATTGGTATTTCTTACACTTTAAGCATTATTATCATGACTGCGTTAATAGGCACTTTTTTTGTAAAAAAACAGGCAAAAGAACTAATTGCAACATTTAAATTGCATAATAGCAATCCGATACTATTAATGACACATGGTATACTTATACTTGTGGCTGGTATACTTTTGTTAACCCCTGGTTTCATCACGGACATAATAGGTCTATTTCTTCTAATACCAACCATAAGACAACTTATTATAACCGAGCTAACAAAAAACTTTACAACGAAATGAAAAGGACAAGCATCATTTGGTAAAAAATTTAAAACCCATTTCACAATATATTAAAGATCTATCATTCGAAAACTTTGCCGCACAGAAGAGTCAGTTTGTAACTGAGAAACTTGATTTACATCTCGATCTCAATATAAAAAAGAAATCATTAAAAAAAAACCTTATTGAAATTACTATTAATATTTTACTTGAAGCAAAAAACTCTGACGAAAAAAAATTTCTTATCGAGTTATCTTATGCTTCAACCTTCCTTCTTGATGAAAACACCAGCGCTACAAGAGAAAAAAAAATAGGATTTGTAGATTGTCCAAACCTCATGTTTCCATTCATACGCCAAATTATTTTTAATATTTCTCGAGATAGCGGTTTCAAACCAGTCAATTTAGATTTTATCGATTTTTACGACCTTTATAAATCTCAAAATAAGTTTTAATTATATATAGCCCACTTAGTTAATCCATTAAATCCGTCAATGAATTTCTTGTGTGAATCTAGTTCTTCTTTGGTCAATCGATTTTGCACTTTTTGTGATCGGTTAAAAGCTAGACTGATGTTAGTGCTATGATTTTGGTTTATATTATTTCCCTGCTTATTTTTATCCGATAAATCAAAATCTGGCTGACTTCCACCAATTAATTCCAAATATACTTGAGCAAGAATATAGCTGTCCAGCAGTGCACCATGCAGATCCCTGTGTGAATTATCAATTGTAAACCTGCGACACAAGGCATCTAACGATGCTGGAGAACCAGGAAACTTTTCTCGCGCCATGGTTAATGTATCAATTACTTTCGAAGACGAAATAATATCTTTTTGCACATGGACTAATTCATTATTCAAAAATCCTAAATCAAAACTTGCATTATGAATTATAATATTATCATTACCAATAAATGTTAACATTTCTTCACAAATTTCGCTAAACTTTGGTTTTGTTTTTAAGAACTCTTGGCTGAGACCATGAATTTTGAAAGCAGATTCGGAAACTAATCGCTCAGGGTTTATGTACTTGTGGAAATATTGTTTTGTAGGGATATGGTTTATTAGTTCGACTATTCCAATTTCTACTATTTTATCTCCATTTTCATGAGAGAGACCAGTAGTTTCCGTATCTAAGACTAACTCCCTAAGCATGGTCAACAATAATTTTTTCAATAATTTTTTTTACTTGCAGCGATAAAGTCATTAAACTTGTATCCGTACTTAAAACAAAATCTGCTTTTGTAATTTTCTCTGTATTACTCATTTGTTTTGACATTATATAATTTAACTTTTCTTCATTCATAGATACTCTACCAAGCACTCGTTTTCGTTGAACTTCTACTGGTGCCGTAGCTACAATTACTACATCTAACCATTTTTCACATGATGTTTCAAACAATAATGGAATATCAAAAACGAGCAACTGTTTATCTATATTTTTTTTTATAAACTCCATACGATTTAACTCTAGAATAGGGTATAGCAGTTTTTGTATCTTTTCTAATGTCTCTGAGTTTTCTAAAATAAATGAAGATAATAATTTTCTATCTACGGTATTGTTTTTTATTGCCTCAGGTATTAGCTGCTTTATA
>PAHT02000088.1 GCA_002705045.2 Paracoccaceae bacterium
AAGGTTTTATAAGCGTAGCTGCCGAAGGATTTCAGGAACCAAGTGTGGTTTTAAGCTACACAAATGATCCAGATATTAAAAGTGGTAAAGTTTTTATGGAGCAAGGTTTGCAGATCGCAGCAGGTGTACCTTTAGAATGTGACGAGGGCAAAAATTTTATGACATTTAGAATAGGCCTTTTTGGTCTTGATAAACTTCATAACGTAGATAGAACAGTAAAACATCTTAAGATAGCGTTAGACAAAATCCGACCGTAGTTAAATTGATCCGGCCTCAACCATGTAGTTGTTGGCTGAGCACATGGCACTATCTTCTGAAGCCAGAAATAATACCATTCTAGCTACATAAACAGGCTCAATTAGATCTGGAAGACACTGTCTTTCTTGATGCTTTTCAAGAGCATCTTTAGTAACCCAAAGCTCTTTCTGTCGGTCAGTCATTATCCAGCCCGGCACTACTGTGTTTACCCTGATTCGGTGCCCGCCAAGATCGCGAGCCATTGTTCTTGTTAAACCATGGACAGCACCTTTTGATGTAGCGTATATAGGAAAACCTCCTCCCGCTTCCCACCACGAATTTGAGCCCAGATTGATTATTGAACCTCCACCTCGGGCAATCATATCTGGCGCAACTGCTTGAATCGAAAAAAACTGATGCTTTAAATTAGTTGCTATTCGATCATCAAAATATTCAGAGGTAACTTCTTGCCAAGAATGCCTATCATCGCGCGCAGCATTGTTGACAAGAGCTCCTGGCTGCCCAATTTCAGTTATTAAAGATGAAAAAGCTTTTTTTAAATCATCCGTTTGACCAAGATCGCAAATTTCAAAATTCAACTTGCCGCTTAAATCATTATATAAGCGGTGACTAGCGTCTTCATTAGAATCAATAAAACCAACCTTCGATCCTTGAGCGACGAAAGCCCGTGTGATTTGTTCTCCAATACCCGACGCCCCACCGGTAATAATTACCGGCATATTTTTTAAACTTGGATAAATTGCAAAATTATCTTGCATAATAAATGTCTTCCTTAATATTGTTTAAATAAAGGCATTGTAAAATTAAAAACGACGCCGTCTTGAGGATCTTTACCAAATGAATCTACCAACTGAAAGCCTAAAACAAGACATGATCACTTGGCGACATGACATTCACAAGTACCCAGAACTAGGTTTTAATGAAATAAGAACTTGTAAATTAGTTGCACAATTATTGACTAGCTTTGGTTTAAAAGTTTATGAATCGTTTGGCAAAACAGCAGTTGTCGCCCATTTAGAAAAAAATAAAAATAAAAAACTCATTGCCATAAGAGCAGATATGGACGCTCTTCCCATAAAAGAAAAAACATCGTTACACTACCAATCCCAAAATACTAATATCATGCATGCATGTGGACACGACGGTCATACAGCAACTCTTCTCGGAACAGCAAAATTCTTATCCGAAGATGAGTCTTTCGATGGCAATATTCTCTTTGTTTTTCAACCTGATGAAGAAAACGGAGGTGGGGCTCGAGTAATGATAAAAAATGGTCTTTTTGAGCAATTCAAGATTTCTGAAATATATGCACTTCATAATATGCCGGGTATGCCGGTTGGATACTTTGCAACCCGCGAAAATACTATTACCGGCAGCGAGAGCGCCTTCGAAATAGAAGTTCAATCTAAAGGAGGACACAGTGCTCTTCCTAATATGGGAGGTGATGCATTACTAACAGCATCCCAAATCGTAAATTCTCTTCAAACAATTGTTTCAAGAAAAGTTGACCCGAGAAAGAATGCTGTCTTTTCGATAACCGAATTTAAAACTAATGGAAAAAAAAATATTTTAGCATCAAAGGCTAATCTCAAAGGTGATACTAGATGCCTCGATGAAGAGACCAAATTAGTCATACAATATGAGTTAAAAAAGATTTGTAATGGCATAGCCGCAGCGAATAATGCCATTTGCTCTGTAAAATTTGAAACAAATTTTCCGATTACAATAAACTCTCCCATTCCGACGAAAAGAATCACAAAATGTTTAAAAGATAAGTTTGGAGATAAGCGCGTGGAATCAAATTGCGAACCCATGTTATTTTCAGAGGATTTCTCATTTATGGCGGCTCAAGTTCCCGGGTGCTTCATTTTAATTGGTAATGGGACATCTGGCGCAAACGCTAAACCATTACATTCTCCTTATTTTGATTTTAACGATGACATCTTAACCTTAGGATCATCAGCATGGGTTCACTTAGCTAAAATGTAATCAGACATTACAATTTTTTGACTTAAAATCTAGGTTTTTCAAAAATACCCGTGACAGTTGAACGCTTGATGGCATCAATTACTGCACTTGTTTTTAGACCTTCTAAACCGGAAACCAAAGGTTTTTCCTTTCCCAATATTACATTCACAAAATTATCAAGCTGGTTGTAAATAGGATTAGACTTTTTATTAACGGTTGTTGTACTCGAAATAGGCTCCCACCAACTTTTTTTACCGTTGTGAGACCAAAAAGTGCCCTTTGGTAATTCAATCGAACCTTCAGTACCACCAATCCAATAACAATTTGCTGTTGTATGATGATAAGCTGGATTTTCATTCGAAGTAAGTTCATAACTCCAGGGACTTACAACCGTATCTGAGATGGAGATTGAACCAATTACACCTGACATGAATTTCAAGATTGCAATTGCCGTATCCTCAACATCAAAACCCCGTATCGCACTACTAGCAACTGCCTGAACACTTTCTATTTCACCCAAAAAATGCCGCATCAAATCGATATCATGACTTAAATTTATATAAATTGGTCCAGCGCCTTGCTTAGTTCGCCAAAGTTCATCAAAGTAATCCTTTGGCTTGTAAAGCCAAAACATACCGTGCATGGCGACTATTTTTCCTATAACCCCCTCATCTAATTTCTTTTTTATATCGAAAATAATTGGATTATGGCGCCTATGATAACCAGTTAAAATTGGCAAATTATTTTTCTTTCCAAATTTAACAAGCTCTTCTCCGTGACCAAGCGAGTCCGAAATTGGTTTTTCTACCAAAATTGGAATACCATGTTTTAACCCAGTAAGGCCATCCTCGAAATGACGCGCGTTAGGGGTCGAAATTATCAAACCATCAGGTTCAGTTTTTAAAAGTGCCTCATTTATATTATTGTAAAAATGACACCCTTCCGACGCTGCAATTGCTCTAACGTCATCATTACTGTCTATTATAGAGGCAAGTCTACAACTAGGATGATCATTGATAGCTGCCACATGCTGCTTTCCCATTAATCCCAATCCAACCACTGACAATTTTATCATTTTCATTTTTCTTACCGCCAAAGTACTCTAACACTTTCGCTTTATAGCTAACTATTAAATTTCGTAAAGATTTTAAATTTTTAGGGACCATGGCAAAGATAATAAAAATGTTGACTAAATTTATCAAGAATATTACTGAGTATTTTTGTCAAGAATTGATATCTTACAAACTGAATACTTTTGTTGTTGATTAGAGTAAATTTTAGGATAAAACTATGTATAAAAAAAATTGCTGGATTTTAAAAACACTTTATAAATCAAATATAGTTATTTTACTTACATTTTTTTTAATTCTGCCATTGCAAGCAATTGCGGGAGAAATAAATATTTATTCTCATCGCCAACCGTTTCTGATAAATCCTTTTTTGGAAGCTTTCACGGAAAAAACTGGTATCAAGACAAACGTCGTTTACTCAACAAAAGGACTCGCACAAAGACTTAAAGCAGAGGGACCAAATTCACCTGCCGATGTGATTCTAACTGTCGACATCGGTCGCCTGCAGGTGTACGACGATTTAAAATTATTAGCAGAAATTAATTCTCATAAACTCGCTACTAACATTCCACCACACCTACGAAGTTCAGATAAAACATGGGTTGCTCTATCGAAGCGATCTAGAATAATCGTTGTATCAAAAAGTCGGGTGAAATTATCTTCAATAACTCGAATTGAGGATCTAGCTGACCCAATTTGGAAAAAGAAAATTTGCAGTAGGCCTGGAAGCCACGTCTACAATAGAGCTTTAATGGCATCAATGATAGCAGCCCACGATGTCGATAAAGCAACTGATTGGGCTAAAGGCCTAGTAGCGAACCTGGCTCGACGTCCTCAGGGCAATGATCGAGCACAAGTAAAGGCAATATATGAAGGACAGTGCGATATTTCGATAATTAATAATTATTATTACGGAAAGCTTAAATACTCAGACGACCCAAAACAACGTAAATGGGCTGACGAACTCCTCCTAATTTTCCCTAACCAAGGTGAAAATGATAGGGGCGCTCATATCAACATTTCTGGAGGTGGCGTAGCCAAATATTCCAAGAATAAAAAAGAAGCAATTAAACTTTTAGAATTTTTGTCCGAAGAAGCCTCCCAAAAGCTATATGGCACGATTAACTTTGAATACCCTGTTAACCCAAGAGTAAAACCGTCAAAAATTCTACAGGACTGGGGCGTCTTCCGCGAAGATCAACTTCCAATTCAAAAAATTGCAGAATTTTCACTAACTGCACAAAAAATTATTGATAAAGTTGGTTGGTAATAAGTTGATAATAAAATGGACTTTAATTAACCGCTGGAACTTAGCAGTTATCATAATATCGTCATTCATCTTATGGCCGATTGGTTCTCTTATATTCTTGAGTTTCGGTGATAGCCAAGGTCTGTGGGAACATCTGTTTGAAAATGTAATATTTAAATATACGACCACCACCATAACGTTGATGATTGGTGTCTTAGCACTATCTCTAATATTCGGAGTTTCAAGTGCTTGGATTACTACCAAATACAATTTTCGAATGAAGAAATACATCGACCTTATGCTAATATTGCCAGCAGCATGCCCCGCCTATCTGGTAGCTTATGCGTACACTGACTTCTTTGAATATGCAGGGCCTGTTCAAGTAACACTAAGAAATCTTATGGGATGGGGAAGCGCCAATGAATATTATTTTCCAGAAATCAGATCAATTGGTGGAGCAATCTTTGTCCTTTCCTCAGTGTTATACCCATATATTTACCTCTTAGCTCGAACAGCTTTTTTACAGACACCCACTAGCTTGTTAGAGGTCAGTAGTATTTATGGAAAAAACAAATTTTGGAATGTAAGTCTACCAATAGCAAGACCTGCAATAGTGGCCGGTTCTGCACTTGTATGCATGGAGGTAGTTTCAGATTTTGGTACAGTAGAATATTTTTCACTGGAAACATTGACACTAGGAATTTTCAACGTGTGGATCGGAATGAATAATATTACTGCAGCTGCTCAAATAGCTATGTTTACATTTTTATTTATAATTTTCTTACTACTTATAGAAACACGGTCTCGGTCTGAAAAGCGATTTTATGATACTAGCCGGCATAAAACTCACTTTCATGTAGAAAAAGTGAACGGCTTTAAAGCTTTAACACTTTCTATAATTTGTTTAATTCCAATAT
>PAHT02000050.1 GCA_002705045.2 Paracoccaceae bacterium
AAGTAATCTTTTTCACTATTTCACCTCACCTGACCTGACCTAACCTAAGAAAATACATTTTTATTATAAAATAAAAGTGTAACATTTACTTACCATTCTTATTTTAAAATAGTCTATCCAAATATCTACTCAGTAGAAAATTCACTTTCCCTTATCCCTTGGAAATATAATAAAGCTCGAAGATCAGAATAATTGACCTTAAAGTCAGATATCGCACTTAACTTCGGTTTACCATAATAAGACACTCCCGTTCCAGCATTTCTAACTATATCAATATCATTAGCACCATCACCAACCGCTATGACGTCACACTGTTCAATATTTCTCTCATTACATAATTTGTGAAGGACCATTTGTTTCTGCCAAGAGCCCATAATTGGATTTTTAACTGCGCCTGAAAGCATATTTCCTTCGAATACTAATTGATTTGCATATACGTGGTCAAAACCAATTTCACGGGCAACTTTTTCAGCAAAAAAAGAAAATCCTCCAGATACTATTGCAGAGGATGACCCAAGAGAACCCATGGTTTTAACCAGGGTCATTGCACCTTTATTAACTAAAATTTTTTTATCGTAGCAATCATTCAATTGTTGAATCGTTAAACCTTTCAGCAACCTAACCCGCTGTCTCAGTGCCTCTACAAAATCTATATTACCAGCCATCGCTTTTTCAGTTATCGCAGCAACCTCGTGACGAACACCCGCATACTCCGCAAGCTCGTCAATACACTCGCAACTAATTATAGTGCTATCCATATCAGCAAGCAGTAATTTTTTTAATTTAATTGCTTTAGACGAAAAATTAATATCAAGTTTTAATGCTTGTTCTAAATATGTAAAATCGTTAAAAACAAGATTTTTAACCCTCAAAACGACGCCATCCACCCCGAGGCGGGTTTTTTCTATGACTTCTAGATTGTTTTTCTCAAACTCAATCTCTACCTTTTTTACATCTGTAGATGTGACGGACAGATTTCGAGTGACAAAACAAAGAGTAGTTGTCATTACCAAAACCTCCACCTCAATTATTCTATATTATTTAGCAATCATACATTCAAAAAGGATTAAGAAAAATTTGTTCAAACCCTCAGTCGTTAGCGTCCTGTAAACCCAATTGATTGCAAATATGCTCGATTTATCTTAGCATCATCAAGCGGCGACGTTTTTCCCTCAGGATCACAATCCTGCTCTACGGTACACCAACCATCAAAATTGTTTTCAAGAAGTAATTCTCTTATTGTTTCAAAATCAACATCACCTCGACCCAAATTACAAAAAATACCCTGCCCACATGCAGAATAAAAATCTGTTCGTTTAGAAACTACATCTTCCTTCACAATTGGGTCGATATCTTTAAAGTGCATGTAACTAATCCGCTGAATGCATCTTCGGATAAAACTTACAGGATCGAAACCTGCATAGGAATGATGACCTGTATCAAAACAAATTTTCAAATAACTCTCATCCACTTCCTCAAGCAAACGGTAAATTTCTGGTTCAAAATCGATAAAACCTGCTGCATGAGCATGGATACCGACCGTCAAACCATATTCTTCAGTTCCAATTTTAGCAACAGTTGTAATTCGATCTTTAAAGACTTTCCATTCAGCACTACTCATTTGCTCGGCTTCATCACAACGGCCCGCAGTCGGCGCTCTTCTGGGCGAGATACTGTCAATAAGAACTAAATGTTTGGCTTTATGAGCCATTAGAGACTTGCAGGTTCTGATTGCCCCATCCAATACGAAATCCCACTTATCTGGATTATGAAACGGACGGAATACAACCCCACCAATCAGTTGTTGATCAAACTCATCCAATGCTTCCGATAAGATAAAAGGGTCTTCCGGCATAAAACCAACTGGCCCAAGTTCAATACCGGAAAAGCCGGCTTCAGAATTCTCCTCGAGGACTTTGCGCCAACTTGGGTTTCTTGGATCATCCGAAAACTCCACGCCCCAGGAACAAGGTGCATTTCCAATTTTTATCATAGCAATCCCTTTAATAATCGCAAACATGAACCCAAGCTCGTTTAAAGCTTGAATCACGCGCTGCCTCAATAATTTGATTTACTTCCATTCCTTCTTGGAAAGTAGGCCAAATATTAGTCTTTGCTTCGATAGCTCTTAAAAAATCACGAGCTTCAATAATAATCTGATCTTGGTAACCAGTTCCATGGCCTGGACCCTGACAAAAAGGCAAGTAATCTGGGTGTGACGGGCCAGTAAGTATCTTTCTGAAGCCTCGTTCTGACTCTGGTCCTTCCATTAAATATAAATCAATTGAGTTTTGATCCTCTTGATCAAACCTAATTGCCCCTCTCGTGCCATGGATTTCGTAAGCATAACCCATTTTACGGCCCGTGGCCACCCGACTAAAAAACAAGTGACCTTGTGCACCATTTTTAAATCGGCACATTATTTGTGCTTGATCATCGTTATCAACTTTTCCTGAGGGACGCTCACAATGAACAGTTTCAATTGAAGCAATTAATTTTTCTATAGGACCTACCAAGCGCCTAGCTGCATTAATCATGTGAGGAGCTAAATCACCCATCGTACCATTTGCGAGACCGCGACCACGCCATTTAGCAGGACTCATTGGGTCTGCAAGAAAATCTTCGGTATGTTCACCTCTAAACCATGTTACATCACCAATTCGATTATTTGAAACTAACTTGCGAACATACTGAGACGCCGGTGTTCTAATATAATTGAAGCCGACCATGTTAATCGCACCTGCCGTAGAGGCCGCTAAAAGCATGGCCCGACTGTCTTCTAAAGAGGCTCCCAGTGGTTTTTCACAAAAAACTGGCTTGCCAAATTTAAAAGCAGTCTCGGCTATAGCCCGATGGAATTTTTGTGGTGTAGCGATTACAACCGCATCTACCTGAGGATCCGTTACTAAAACACGCCAATCACTAGTAGCACGCGAAAACCCATAAGAAGATCGATATTTTTCGGCAGAGGCCTGCGAAGACCCACACACCATCTCAAGCACAGGGCGCACTTTCAGATTAAATACCGAGGCTACGGCTGCATACGCTACCGCGTGGGCTTTGCCCATATAACCTCCGCCAACAATTCCAATCCTAATATCTTTCATCGCTTTGTTCCTTTCCAAGAAAGAAGTTGCGACCGGTAGGAAAATGAGTATCCTTGTTTATAGTGATTGGTCAACATCAATATCGCTCAATAAATTTAAAACAAATGTGAAGTCACTTTATAAGAAAAGTTACGCCACTTTATCGCAATAATATAAATACTCATTAGTTCATCAAAGGAGTACTTAATGAATCTATATGACGGTATCCGGAAAAATAACTTCCTTGTGATTGGTAGAGTTGGTATTGATTTCTTTCCGGACCCGCCCGGTACCAAAACAGAAGAAGCAATCGTAATGTCAGTAGGGATGGGAGGATCTTCGGCAAATATAGCGGCCGGTATTGTAAAACTCGGTGGCAAAGCAACTTTAGTTACTTCTGTTTCCGATGACTCAATTGGTCGTTACTGTTTAAACCAATTAAAACATTATGGAATAAATCAAACATATGTAAAAAAAGTTGGTGGCGAAGCACGCAACTCACTAGCCGTCTATGAGTCTCGGTTAGAAGATCACCAGACAGTCATTTACCGAAATGGCGCAGCAGATTTTGAAATGACTGTAAAGGATATTGAAAGAGTTGATTTTTCAGCGTACGGAGCTGTAATAACCGCGGGAACTGTGTTTGCGGCGGAACCATCAAGAAGTGCAGCGTTTAGAGCATTTGAACTAGCTAGATCTGCTGGCATTCCAATTTTATTTGACGTCGATTATCGACCTTACTCCTGGCCATCAGCTGAAGTAGCTGAAAATGTACTATCAAAAGCCGCTACACTCTCAGATGCTATAATTGGTAACGATGACGAGTTTGGGTTCATGAGCGGCAGCAAACAGCTTGGTCTTCAAAAAGCACGCGATTTAGCAAAAGAAACTGATCGACTTGTCATATACAAGATGGGCGAACAGGGTTCTTTAACAATAACCGGCAATGAGGAAATTCGTACCGGAATATATGAGGTTAAAGCTCTGAAACCAACAGGTGCCGGTGATAGCTTTATGGCTGGCTTGGTCTCATCAATCGCATCTGGCTACGATCTCAGCGACGCCGTCTTGAGAGGGTCGGCTAGCGCATCAATTACCGTCTCTAAACCTGGCTGCGCACCAGCGATGGCTAAAGAAACAGAGCTTGATGAATTTTTAAAGAACCATCCAGGCCCAACGAAATTATAATTATTTCTTCAAGAGGAGTTTCTATGCATATTAAACCCTTTAATAATAAAAATAAAGCTATTGTTGATGTTAACGATAAATTTGTTCCATTGACCTACTTCAATATTGTGAAGTTAAACGCTGGAGAACAATTCCACTACAAAGTATCTGGTTATGAAACGTGTATCGTTCCAGCTACAGGAACAATTGATGTTGAGGTGATTGGCCAAACTTTTGAAGCTGTGGGAAACCGAAAGGTGGATGTTTGGGGAGGCGAGCCCGAAGCTGTATACGTGCCCGTTGGCATTGAAGCAAAATTTACTTGTGTAACGGACAACACAGAAGTATTCATAGCAGGAGCAAAGTACGATAAAGTTCTAAAGCCTTTTGTTGTACGTGTTGCTGAGTTGGATTTAGTTCAATATGGATCAGATGAGACTAAAACGCACCGAAAAATAAAGCATATTTTAGGTCAAAAGCAAGCTAATCAAGTTGGTCGGCTTCTAGTTAGTGAGCTCTTCACAGTAGGCCAAGGGGGGTGGTCTGGATTTCCTAGCCATAAACACGATACAAATCGACTTCCGGAAGAAACCCGTCACGATGAAACATACAATTTTCGATTTAAACCCAATTACGGATCTGGGCTTCAAATGCTTCAGAGAGAAGAGAATAAGTCTGGCGATGCCTATCATATTGTTAACGGATCAACTGTATGCATTGATAAAGGTTATCATCCCTGCTGTGTACTTCCTGGCTATGAAATGTATTATTTTACCATTCTGGGCGGGTTGAGCCAGCGGTCATTAAAGCAATACTTTCAACCAACCCATGCCGCACAATTAAAAACAATACCAGGAATTTTAGATATGGTAGAAAAATTCAAATGAGCCTGGCAACTCTTTCAGACGTTCTCACACCCGCCCTTCGTAACGGTTATGCGGTAGGAGGTCTCGTGACACTTGGGTGGGAAGATATGTCAGCCTATGTGAAAGCGGCTCAAACTGTTGGTGTCCCTGTGATATTGCAGGCAGGTCCCTCATGCCGACAACACACTCCGTTACCAATCCTTGGAAAAATGTTTCGATACCTAGCGGATAGCGTTGATGTGCCAGTTGTTGCCCACCTAGACCACGGATACACGTACGAAGAGTGCAAAATTGCACTCGAGTGTGGCTTCACTTCACTAATGTATGACGGCTCAAGAAAGCCACTTCAGCAGAATATTGATGAAACAGCCGCTATTGTTGAAATGGCACACTCTGCAAACATTTCCTGCGAGGGCGAAATCGGCTTTGTCGGTTACCAGAATGGTGATCACTCAAAAGGAACAGATCCAGACGAAGCAAAACTCTTCGCTTCAGGTACTGGAGTCGACGCAATGGCAATATCTTGCGGGAATGTTCACCTTCAGGAACATAAGCGAGGTAGCCTTGATCTCAACCGAATAAAGGAAATCGAAGCACTTACAAATTTACCATTGGTTATCCACGGTGGTTCAGGAATTCCAGTAGAGCAGCGTAGAAACTTATCTCGAACTACCAATATTTGTAAATTTAATATTGGCACTGAGTTGCGTATGGTATTTGGAGACGCTCTCAGAAAAGCCATTTACAGTGACAAAATCCGTTTCGATAGATTACAAATTATGCAAGAAACTATTGATCCAGTTTATGTTGCAACGATTGAGGTCTTAAAAGGGTTTGGAGGACCAACTGATCTACTTTCATAACCATAAATATCTGAAAGACAATTGCTTTAATTAGAGAAAATTAAAAAATTTACTCCTATAAAAGTAAATCAATTTTGTAGGTTTGACAAAGTCAATTAAAAGCTTTAGGAAAAAATCTTACCTCGGGGTGCCTAACAAGGCTGAGATACCATTGTGAACCCGTAGAACCTGAATCGGCTAGTACCGACGGAGGGAAGGGTCTGGATTTAATCCTGAACTACTCTCCAAACTTGATTATGGAGTATGTATATGAAATACCTAATTTTTATTGCTACAATTTTAACAAGCCCATTTGCCTTGGCAGAAAATAAACCCGTTTTGACGGTGTATGCACCTGACTATTTTATCTCAGAGTGGGGACCTGGACCATCAATAGAAACTGCGTTTGAAAAAATATGTGATTGTGATTTAAAATTCTCCGCAGGAGACATTTTACCTCGCGTAGTTTTAGAAGGGCCAAATACAAGAGCTGACATAGTAATAGGTCTAAATACTGACGTTACAAAAAAAGCCATTGAAACTGGTTTATTTGCTAATCACGGACAAGACATTGATTCCCTGGAACTTCCAATTAATTGGACAGATAAAACATTCCTACCCTTTGATTGGTCTTATGTTGCCTTCATTTTTGATGAAAGGACAAAAGTTCTTCCAAAAAATTTCGAAGATCTTGTCAATCTACCAAAAGGGTCAAAGATTATAATTCAAGACCCACGGACTTCAATTTCTGGCTTAGCATTAATCCTGTGGGTTAAATCTGTCTACGGTGACCAGGCGGAAGACTTCTGGGCTAGATTAAGACCAAGAATTTTAACCGTTACAAAAGGCTGGTCCGAGGCATACGGGCTATTTACTGATGGCGAAGCTCACGGTGTTTTATCATTTACTACTTCGCCAGCCTACCATATTGCTGTGGAAAACGACATGAGCAAGAAGGCAGCCATATTTGACGAAGGCCATTATCCTTATTTTGAACTAGCAGCAAAATTATCCACTACAAAAAAGCCTGAACTTGCGGATCAATTCATGGCATTCATTCTTTCTGATAGTTTTCAAAACTTGATCCCAATGACAAATTGGTCATACCCTTCTGCCCAACCAAAAAGTGCATGGCCAGAAGTATTTTCTAACCTTCCAATACCAGAAAAGGTACATTATTTTGATGAATCACAAGCCCAAGCGCTCAGTAAAACTGCTGTAGAAGAATGGCGTCGCGCCTTATCCCAGTAATTGCCACACTCTTTTTAGGCTTTATGATTTTAGTTCCGCTGATAGTTTTAATATCTATGGCAGACCAATACTTTATATTTTCTGATGCAGATTGGGCAGCTCTAAAATTTACTATTTTTCAAGCGATTTGCTCTGCTTTTTTATCTGTGTTGATTGGTTGGCCACTTGCCCGAGCTCTTGCTCGACAAAATTTTAGAGGAAAACAATTTCTAATTCTTGTACTTGGAGCCCCTTTTATATTACCCGTCATCGTCGCAATATTAGGCCTGCTGTCAGTATTCGGACAAAAGGGGTTAATAAATTTACCCCTTTTAGCATTAGGGTTCGATGCACTATCGATTTATGGATTACAAGGCATATTACTTGCGCATATTTACTTTAATGTCCCACTTGCAACCCGATTAATTTATCAAGCATTAAGCTCAATTCCTCAAGAGCGTTGGCGACTAAGTAGTGCACTATCTCTTACATCATTAACGAGATTTAGAATTATTGAGTGGCCTATTATCCGACAAATTGCACCACAAGCTTTTGGCGTAATTTTTGTAATTTGCCTGACAAGCTTTGCAATTGTTCTTACACTCGGTGGTGGACCTCGCTCCACAACTATTGAAGTAGCCATTTATCAAGCCATCCGATTTGATCTCGATTTTGCCAAAGCAGCGGTTTTGGGTCTCTCACAATTTGCTTTAGCCGGAATAACAGCTGTTTTAGCGGTGTGGGTTTTAGGAAATGCTCCACGTCTTTCCGGTGGCCTTGATCGGAGCACCAACTTTCAGGAAATTTCGATAAAAGCATATATTTTAGATTGGTCAACAATTATAATAATCGGCTTATTTTTAATTCTACCAATAGCAATGATTTTTTTTAAAGGCATACCGCATTTTTCCTCGCTTGGTCCCGAAATATGGCAAGCTGCATTTTATTCCCTAATGATGGCGTTAACCTCCAGCCTTATTTGCCTATGCCTTGCTAGTGCCTTAAGTTATAAATGGGGAGAAGTCTTAGGAACATTGGGAATTGCTACTTCTCCTCTTGTCATAGGTGCCGGATTATTTTTAATAATAAGAAAATTTGACGATCCATTTGACTACGCTCTTCTGGTAACCGTCTTAGTTAATGCGGTTATGGGACTACCCTTTGCTATTAGGATTATACGGCCAGCAGCCGAAGATATACGCCACGATTATGCTCAATTGTCAAGGTCACTTTCCTTAACCTCGATTGGTTGGACCTATTGGGTCTTTTTACCCAGATTACGTAAACCTCTTGGGTATGCCGCGGGCTTGGTTGCAGCTCTCTCAATGGGGGACTTGGGTGTCATTGCCCTATTCGGAGGTTCAGAATTTGCGACCTTGCCCCTAAAAATCTATCAACTTATGGGAGCCTATCGGATGGATCAGGCATTAAGTTCAGCGATTGTATTAGTGCTCTTATCATTTGGCTTGTTTTTTTTATTTGATTACTTAGGAGCCAAACAAAATGCTTGATGCTTCTTTCACCGCAAAAATTGATGGCTTTACACTTTCAGCAAAATTTGTTCTTGAAACTAGTGGCGTTATTGCCGTTATTGGCCCATCCGGAGCAGGTAAATCCAGTCTTTTAAATGTCTTAGCAGGGTACTCAAAAACAAATCAGGGTCATATCTTGTGGAACGGGAATCCGATCCATACCCAGCACCCGTCATTACGACCAATTGCTATTCTTTTTCAAGATAACAATCTGTTCCCTCATTTGACTATACAAAAAAACTTAGCATTAGCTTTGACTCAATGGCCTTGGCTATCATTACAACAAAAAATCCTTATCCGTGATACTCTAGCATCCACAGGGCTATCTTATGTTGAAGATCGTTTACCTTCAAAACTCTCAGGGGGTCAGCAAAGTCGGGCAGCATTAGCTCGAGTTCTTCTTCAAAAAAAACCGATACTAGTTCTCGATGAGCCCTTTTCTGCTTTAGGGCCAGGACTGAAAGATGAAATGTTAGATTTATTAGATTATGTTACAAAAAAAAATAATTTATTTACTCTATTAGTTACACATGATCCCAAGGACGCGCTACGCATAGCGCCAAGAACGATTACAGTAATCAACGGCGAGGTTTCTGGACCAATTTGTACAAAAATTGCATTAAATAAAGAGTCTGGCCCCTTAACCAAATATTTATAACAAACTCGAATCAGAAGTAAACAATACTCCACTTAACTTCTATAATCGTAAAAGCTGCACTAGGTTCGTTTTAAACAATACTAATTGAAAATTGTGACTTATTGAACCACCCTGACAATAAGAACATTACTGAAAATATCTTAATGCAGATATCAAAATAGCTTGCTCCTCTCCACTCCATCAAGCTGTCGCGTTACCGATATCTTTCGCCGTGATAGAGCTGAAAGTTTGTGAAACCTCTAACTACACCTCAAGCAACTGCGAACCATAGAACAAATACTTTAGCTTTTTAAAACAAACCCTTTCGGCAAGAATACCAAAAATTATCACTGAAATCGCCTTAAATTGACCAGAGGTCGCTTTGGAGCCGATTGAAAGAATTAAAAACCCAAGATGTCTTGATCGCGTTTCGAATATTTTCGTCGATACCACTCTCAACTTATTCAAGCTGACACTTAAAAATTACTTTTACCACAACTTATTATTCGAAAAGAATATCGTGTCTATAAATCCACTCAAAAGTTAATG